>JAGADT010000028.1 GCA_017613475.1 Desulfovibrionaceae bacterium
ACGCTTCGCAGAGCCCGGCATTTTTGGAAACCGCCAGCCCCTCGAAAAGGCTTCGGCTGTCCTTCCTGATATCAAAAAACTCCTGGAGCATGGTCATGGCCAGAGTCTTGCCAAAGCGGCGCGGACGGGTGATAAGGGAGACCTTTGGAGGCGTCGCCGCAAGCATTTCCTCCAAAAACGCCGTCTTATCAACATAATAGCAGCCCTGTTCACGGATTTCCCTGAACGATTCGCCACCGATGAGGATATTGAGGGGCGCCATGGTTCTACTCCTTGCCGTTAATGTTCCTGGCGTTTTTATCCTACCGTGATGTTTGGCAGCAGGCAAAGCGGGCGGCAATGCCGGGGGCTTTTGCTGTTTTCCTGTGCGCCAGGACTGGCGCGGGCGAATAAGGCGGTGCGGAAGGACGCGCCCCCTGCGTCACCTAGCGCGCCAAATCCTGGCTCTTCGCTTTCACGCAGCACTCCTTCTTCCAGAAGGCGATGCCGTAAGTCAGCACGCTTTTAATATGCGGCGGCAGTCCGGCGGCATACCTTTTTTCTTCAATCTGGGCGAGCGCCTCTCCGGCTTTCTTCTCCAGCTCTTCATACTCGTGGGCGTACTTCAGCTCGATGATGACGGCGCGCTTGTTCAGCCCGTCTTCAATGGTGAGGTCTGTGCGGCCAAGCCCGCTTTCGTGGTTGGATTCAGGATCAAGCCCTGTTCCGCTGAGCAAACCAGCCATAAAGCCATGGTAAAAACTTTCTGTGCTGTCGTAATAGCTGATGGTGTCGTAAAGGATGCGGGTCAACATTTCCTGTATTGCTTCTGCATCCCCATTCCAAAGGGCTTCAACAAAGTGGGAAAGGTCCTGTTTTTCTATGGATTCGTTAAACCATGCCGTGATCGTCGTCGTAAAAATTTCCCTGATTCCCTTATTGGGGATGACCAGGGCTGTATTGCCGTCATCCGGCTGCACGGGCGACTTGGTCAGGTAGCCCGTCAGATAAAGCATGGACCAGATGCTGCTTTTATTTTTATAGACCAGGTCATACGTTAAATTTTCTGCCACTTTTTCCTCTACAGCCTTGCCTTCAATGAGCGCCTCTACCCTCGAACGGATTTTCCTGCCTGACTGCGCAATCAGCGTGCGGACTATGGCATTGCTGCTGGTGTTGTTCCAGTAAGCCTGGGGCCTGGCTTTCGGGCTGTACTGCAGGTCGCTGACATACAGGAGCACATCCCAGGGGCAGTAGATCTCCGTGCCATCCCCAAAGCGGTAGCCATCGTACCATTCCTGGATCAGGGGCTTTTTATCACTGAGCCCGGCTTCGCTGAGCATGGCATCCACTTCGGCGGGGGTAAAGCCGAACTTGTCGGCGTACTGCGCGTCAGAAACGCCATAGCACTTGAAGTTGTTCAATCCTGTAAAAATGCTCTCCCTGGAGATGCGGATGCAGCCTGTGAGCACGGCAAATTTAAGCGAGGTATTTTTTTTGAGGGCGGCGCCAAGGAGATTGCGCATGAAGCCAATCATTTCATCGTAATAGCCTTTCTGTTCCGCATGATTGACGGGCGCGTCGTATTCATCAATGAGCAGGATGGCAGGCTTGCCCCAGTGTGCCTCAAGCGTCCGGCAGAGTATCAGAAGGACATTCGAGAGTTCGGAAAGGTCTGCCACGCGGTTCATTACGTGGTGCAGAAGGATTTTATCTTCCGGCGCAGCCTTCTGGCTCTCCGCAAGATAGGAGTTATCGCTGCATAACCGCACAGCCATTTCCCTGAAAAGGGCCAGTGCGCTGTCAAAATCCTGCCCCTCTATCCCCTTGAACGTTAAAAAAAGCGTTGGATACTTGTTCATCCATGCTTCGCAGAGCCTGGCATTTTTGGAAACATCCAGCCCTTCAAATATCTGCCGGCTGTCCTTCCGGATGTCAAAGAACTCCTGAAGCATGGTCATGGTCAGCGTTTTGCCAAAGCGGCGCGGACGGGTGATAAGGGAGACCAGCGGCTGGTTTTCGGAAAGCATTTCCTCAATCAACCCTGTCTTATCCACATAATAACGGTTTTCTTCCCTCAGCCGCCGAAAAAACTCGCCGCCGATATAAATATTGAGGGGCGCCATGAACAACTCCTTTTTTCTTTTCTTACCTCTCCTATCTTACCGGCATAGCCAAAACCTTGCAAGCGAGGACAGGCGCGCCTGACATGGCTTTCGCAGCCTGCACCGCAAAGCTTTGGGCCTGCCAATCAAAAACTCGCGGCAGCAAGCCCTGGAATGGGATGGAGCTCCGGGGAGCCAGGGACAAGGCAGATACAAGAAAATGAATCTAAGCGGGGAAAAACAAATGATTGCAAAAAGTAAAGATACTCTTGGAAAAGAAAAAGCACCTGCGGATGCGTCCGCAGGTGCCTGCTTGCCTTGGTGGGACGTGCGCGGATTGAACGCGCGACTCTCTGCTTAAAAGGCAGATACTCTACCGTCTGAGTTAACGTCCCGTTGCGAGCTTTCTTTACCCCGTGGAAAAAAGACTGTCAAGAACAAAACAAAAAGTTTTTCCTGCCTGCCCTCCTGCCTCCCCCCCGCGGGAAAGCAAGCTATTGGCTTGCTCTTCGCGTGATTACAGGCTATAGCTGAAAAGAGCAGGCTCTTGGGACAGTCCGCAGGGAATACCGCAGCCAGGTACCCGGCAGCGCCGCAGATGCCCGGCATTCCTGCCTGCATCAGGGAGTTCTGCAGCACGCGCCGCGTTAAAAACATTTATTCTGCTTCCCGGGGCATGGACTTCATGCCGGTCATGCAAAACTTCTGCCTTCAAGGGGGTCAGCAACATGAAAACCTCTCCTATTGACCAGCTCTCCATCAAAGAATCCTGGAGGATGTTCCGCATCCTTGCAGAGCTTACTGAAGGCATTGAAGAACTGAGCGAAATCGGCCCCTGCGTCTCCATCTTCGGCTCTGCCCGCGCCAAGAGGGACTCCGCCATCTACGCAGATACGGTAACCATTGCCAAGCTCCTGGTGAAGGCCGGCTACGGCGTCATCACCGGCGGCGGCCCAGGGCTCATGGAAGCGGGGAACAAGGGCGCCAAGGAAGCCGGCGGCGTTTCTGTGGGGCTCACCATCGAGCTCCCGCATGAGCAGGAATGCAACAAATACGTGACCGTCCACAGCGATTACCGCTACTTTTTCCTGCGCAAGCTCATGTTTGTGAAATACGCCCAGGCCTATGTGGTCATGCCCGGCGGCATGGGCACCATTGATGAGCTGGCAGAAGCCTTTGTGCTGGCGCAGACCGAGCGCATTGAGCCTTTCCCCATTGTGCTCTACGACAGCTCGTACTGGAAAGGCCTGGTCAACTGGCTGAAAAAGACCATGGCCAAGGAAGGCTACATCACCGAAGAAGAAATTTCCGGATTGATCACCGTGTGCGACACGCCCGAGGACGTCATCAGCGCCATCAGGAAAAAAGTTTCCAACCATCCCTGAGCATCATGCGCAGGAAAGTGAACGCGCGCCGTGTGTTTTGCAGGAGATGAAGCGCCCATGAATACCCGCCCTCCGCGGCAGGGCGTCATCCGCCCCTGGGGGCCTGTGCCTCCACCGCCGCCCGGGCATACATGGGAAAGCCTGATGGACAGGGCCATCCGCGCGGCCCGGGGCCAGCTTGCCTCCGGCTGCGGAGAAGTGCCGGTGGGCGCCGTCATCGCCGCCCCGGACGGAACAATCCTGGCTGAAGAAGCCAACGCG
>JAGADT010000002.1 GCA_017613475.1 Desulfovibrionaceae bacterium
GCTCGAATGCCTAGCCAGCCACAAAAAATCCTGCGCCTTCAAGAATTGGTGGATATGTGCCGCAATGAAAATCTGCGGCATGTTCACTTCATTGGCGGCGCCGCAGTTTTTGTGCCAGGCAAGGAAAACAAGCGAGCTTCGACCAAGCGGGACGACCCCGTCCAGCACGTGGAGAAGCGAGCGCCGTTTGACACCGCATGGCGCAAAAAGAGCAAGTCGCACGACGGAGGAACGCATGAAGCAGCGGGACATGAACGAGATCAACGCCTTCATCCTGCACTGCTCGGCCAACGGGCCGAACAGCAGGATAGGCGCGTACGAGATACGGAAGTATCACACGCTCCCGGTCAGCGCCGGCGGGCGCGGCTGGGAGGACATCGGCTACCATTTCGTCATCAAGACGGACGGCACGGTCGAGCAGGGGCGCAAGCTGGAGTACCAGGGCGCGCACTGCACCGGGCACAACCGGCTCTCCATCGGCATCTGCCTGGTGGGCGGCGTGGACGTGAGCGGGCAGCCGCAGGACAATTTCACCTTCCTGCAGTTCGAGGCGCTGGCCATGATGCTGCGGGAGCTGCGCAAGCGCTGGCCCAAGGCCGTGATCTACGGGCACAACGAATTTGCCAACAAGGCCTGCCCGGTGTTCGACGTGCCGGCGTTCCTGAAGCGCTACGGCATCGCCAAGGACCCGTCGCGCCCGGAGTGGGACGCCAAGCGCTGGCCGCACTTCAGGGCGAAGGAGTTCTCCGGGCTCTGGGGAGAAGGCGACATGCCGGGCACCTGGGCGAACGCGCTGGACGCGCTGGAGGCGCTGCGGGCGGCCTACGGGCATCCGCTGGTCATCGCGCACAGCGAATGGAAGGAGAGCGTGCCTGCGCTGATCGTCGACCTGCGCATACCGGCGGCTGACCGGCAGGCGGTGATCCGCATGGCCATGGAGCACGGATTTTCGAGCGCGCGGGCCCTGTCTACCGGGGTGCGCGTCTACATGGGATGGGAATGACATGGGCGAGAAGATCATGGTCGGGCAGGGCGTGCGCTTCGAGCGCATCAGGCGCATCACCGGCTATCTCGTAGGCACGCTGGACCGCTGGAACAACGCCAAGCGGGCAGAAGAAAAGGACCGCGTAAAGCACACGGAGATGCAGAAGCCCTGATATTTCGGCGGCGGCGCGTAAGAGGCGCAAAGGGGCGCAGCATGTTTAGCGCATCGCAGGACCCGTGGGGCCGCGGAAAAGAGGCCGTGCGAGACTTGTGGCAGAGGATGCCCCACGGGGCGCCGGTTTTTGAAAGGAGAGCGGAATGGCCATCGACTGGAAGATCTGGGCGACGGTGATCGTCATGTTGGTCGCGGCGTGCTGCGTCCTGTTCATGATGCACCGCGCCGAACTGGAAGAGAACACCGCGCTCAAGTCTGCCCTGGCATCCCAGTCCGCCCTTCTTTCCGAGACGCAGGCCGAACTTAAGCTGCGTGACACGGTGATCAAGGCGCGGGACGCTGAGCTTGCCGAGGCGGAACGCAAGGCGGAACAGGCGGAGGGCAAGTATGCACGCTTGGTGCGGACTTCAAAGACTGTGCGCGACTGGGACGCTGTGGCTCTGCCTGACGACGTGCGCGGGATGCTCCGCGCCGGCGCCGCAGGTGCTGCGGATAGGGCCGCCGGAGGCGCTGACGCAGGCTGTGGCCGTCCCTGAGTTCGAGGGGGTGACCAATGGAGACCTTTTCAGGTACGCGCTCAAACTGCGGCAGGCCGTGGACAAGGCGAACATCGCGCTGGCGGCGATCAGGGAGTGGGCAGGACATGGACAGGCTGAAAGACATGACTGAGCAGCTGGCGGCGGCTGCGCCGTTCATCGGCACGGCGCTCATGGGCTGTGTGCTCCAGGCGCTGAAGGGCCGCTGGATGGGCTGGCGGAACTTCGCCGTGTCAGCGGCCAGCGCGGGCTTCGGCGCCTGGCTGGTGTTCCAGCTGGTGGGCGACGTGCTCACGCCTGGCTGGGGGCACATAGCCAGCGGCATGATCGGCTACTCCGGCGGCGCCCTGGTGGACGTCATGCTCGCCGTGTTCACGCGCAAGGTCGAGAAGTTCGAGCCGCCGGCGCCAAAGCACGACGAAGACGGAGAGGATTGAGCATGGAACAGGATTTGTCGGGAGCCATAGCTGCAGAGATCATCAAGGCTATTGCCGGTCTGTCGGGCGGCAAATGGAAGGCCGCCAACGCCATCGCAGACGTTCTTTACAAGGAAGCAGAGAAATGCGGCGCGATGTCTGACTTGCTCTCCATCATCGGCAGCTGGGGAGACACGCTCACGGACGAAGATACGCTGGATTTTCTCAGGACATACAATTCCGGTGGGGATATTTTCAGGGAAGTGATCTGCGAGGTAAAGGAGGAATGACATGGACAAGGAAGGCCTGAAGTCGCGCCTTCGCGCGGCCATCGCCCGGGAGACGGAGCATTGCATAGGCGCGGACGGCAGCCGCCTCTCCAACGAGCGCGCCGACCTGAAGCGCCGGTATCTCGGCTACGGATACAAGGACGACGAGGAGCGCGCCGAGCGCCGCTTCTCAACCTATGTGGACCGCACGGTGCTGGAGACCGTGGAATGGGCCAAGCCCGGCCTCATGCGCGTGTTCTGCGGGGACGAGATCATCCGCTTCGACCCGCGCTCCCCGGAGCAGGAGCAGGCCGCGCAGGACGCCAC
>JAGADT010000029.1 GCA_017613475.1 Desulfovibrionaceae bacterium
TCCGGCTGCATGCAGCGGCCGGCGCACCATATCCAAACGTTTTGCAAGCTCCTGCTCCTCCGGCGAAAGCTCCCGGGAAGCATGGACCGCCCTGAATTTCACCACCCCGTCAGAAGCCTGCATCCCAACTTCCGGAAACATGCGCAGAATGTCCTCCCCGCGCGCCCCGCAGATGCCCCGCTCTGTAATGAGTCCGGTCACCAGCCGCGCCGGGGTCACGTCAAAGCCCCAGTTCCTCGCCGCAGCCCCCTCTGGAGCAATGCGCACGCGGGCTTCAGCTCCAGAAGCATCGGCTCCCTGGACAAACAGGACTTCATCCCCGCTGCGCTCTTCAATGGGGATTTCAGCGATGCCGTCGCACATGGAAAAATCAAAGGTCGATGACGGCAGGGCTGCGTAAAACGGCACGCCGTTGTCCCTGGCGGCCAGGGCCTTGAGGTAGGTGCCTATCTTGTTGGCCACATCCCCCTCCCTGGTCACGCGGTCTGCACCCACAATAACCAGGTCAACAAGACCATGCTGCATCAGGTGCCCGCCCGCATTATCCGCCACAAGATGGTATGGGACGCCGTGCGCCCCCAGCTCAAAGGCTGTCAGCGCGGCGCCCTGATTGCGGGGGCGGGTTTCATCAACCCATACATGCACGGGCAGTCCTGCGTCAAAAGCCGCGTACACAGGCGACAGGGCTGAACCATAGTCAACAAAGGCCAGCCAGCCTGCGTTGCAGTGCGTAAGCACGTGCACGGTGCAGTCTGAACATCCTGAACGCCGCTTTTGCTCATGCAGGGCGCGGATCAGCTCCAGCCCATGCTGCCCAACAAACTGGCAGAATGCCGCATCCTCATCGGCAATGGCCTCGGCCTCCATTAAAGCCCGCCTGCGCATGGCTTCAGGGCTGCTCTCAGCAAGCATGGCTGCAAGCTGCCGGTCCACGGCCCGCGCAAGGTTAGACGCCGTAGGCCGCGTTGCCTTAAGGGCTTCGGCGGCAAGGCGGATATCATCCCCAAAATGCCCGTCCCGCGCCTCGCAGGCCGCAAGCCACATGCCGTAGCCCCCGGCCGCGCCAATAAGCCCGGCGCCCCGGATCGTCATGCCGCGTATGGCTTCGCAGACTTCAGCGCAGCTTGCCAGCGGCAGGATGGAAAAACGGTGCGGCAGGGCGCGCTGATCGATAACCCTGACCAGCGGGCCATCCCGCCAGATCGTCCTGTACCATGTTCCGTCAATCCGCATCAGCTCCCCTCCTCACCCCGCAGAAAACAAAAAAGGGGAGAGGTCCCTGCCCCGGACATCCCCCCGTTCCAATAATCAGGAACCCGCCTACATCCCGAGGACGTTGTACCCGCAGTCGTTGAACAGGATCTCGCCCGTTACGGCAGAAGCGAAGTCAGAGGCGAGGTACACGGCCGTGTTGCCGACGTTTTCAATGGTCACATTGCGGTGCAGCGGGGCATGTTCCTCAATATGCGTCAGCATGTGGCGGAAGCCGGAAACGCCGGAAGCCGCAAGCGTCTTGATGGGGCATGAGCTGATGGCGTTGATGCGGATGTCCTTCTGACCCAGGTCAACGGCAAGGTAGCGCACGGAAGCCTCAAGGGCAGCCTTGGCAACACCCATGACATTGTAATTGCCTATGACCTTCTGAGCACCATAATACGTCATGGCAATGACCGATCCGCCGGGATTCAGGATAGGTTCAAACGCATGGCACAAGGCAGGCAGGGAGTAAACGGAAACATCCATGGCGGTCTTGAACCCAGCCCTGGATGTATCCAGGAAGCGGCCCTCCAGGTCCGCCTTGGGAGCAAAGGCGATGGAGTGCACCAAAATATCCACGCTGCCCCAGCGCTCCTTCACCAACTGCATCGCGGCCTCGATTTCTTCATCGCTGGTCACGTCGCAGGGAAATGTGAATTCGCCTCCAAGCTCTTCAGAAATCGGAAGCACGCGCTTCTGAATAGCTTCTCCGGCATAGCTGAAGGCGAGCTTCGCGCCTTCCCGCTTGAAAGCGGACGCAATGCCATAGGCCATGCTCCGCGTATTGGCAACGCCAAAGATGACGGCGTTCTTTCCTTCCAGCAGCATAGTGAAATCCTCCTTGCGCGCTTCCCTGAGGAACACGGCGCTTTTCTCTCAAACAACGCGCGGGAAGGAAAACACCGGGGCTTGCTCCCCCGCTTCCCTGCCGCGGACAAAAAGTCAGATGGCCAGCTCCCTGCCCGTAAGCAGGCGGTAGGCTTCCTTGTACTTGCGGCACGTTTCCTCAATCACCGCATCAGGAACGGCCGGAGGCGGCGGCGTCTTATCCCATGGCTGTTCACTGAGCCAGTCGCGCAGGAACTGCTTGTCAAAACTGGGCTGGCTTTTGCCTGGCTCATACCCCTGGGCAGGCCAAAAGCGGGAAGAATCCGGGGTCATGACTTCGTCAATCAGCGTAAGCTCGCCGTTGACAAAGCCGAACTCAAACTTGGTGTCGGCAAGGATGATGCCCCGCGACGCCGCCCAGGAACGGCCTTCATTATAAATTGCCAAAGAAACGTCGCGCACGGCGCGGGCTGTTTCAGCGCCAAGGATTTTCTCGGCTTCGGCCATGGAAATGTTTTCGTCGTGCGAGCCCAGCTCAGCCTTTGTGGACGGCGTAAAAATGGGCGGGTCCAGCTTGTCGGATTCTTTCAGCCCGGCGGGCAGGCGGTGGCCGCATACGGTGCCGTCTTTCTTATAAGACGCCCAGCCGCTGCCGGCCAGGTAGCCGCGCACAATGCACTCCACGGCAAGCGGCTTGGCCTTTTTGACAAGCACGGTGCGGCCTTCAAGCTGATCGCTGTATTTCGCGAGGGGCGCAGGGAAACGGGACACATCGCTCTCCAGGATGTGGTTGGGGATGATGTGCCTGAATTTCTCCATCCAGAAAAGGGTAATGCTGTTCAGCACAACGCCCTTGTACGGCACGGGACGGCTCATGATCACGTCAAAAGCGGACATGCGGTCAGTGGTGACCAGCATCAGCGTATCGGCGTCGATTTCATAAATATCCCGGACTTTTCCCTGGCTGATAAGGCGGTATTCAGGAATATTGGTAGACGTTACAACCTGCATAAGGGACCTCTCTGCGTTACAGATGCAAAAAGCTATGCGCGACTCGCGCGGCATTCCATGGACCTGGCGTGCGCTTCCAGCTGTTCAAGGCGGGCCAGGCGGGCCACCGGGGATACGCAGTGCGCGGCAAACTCCTGCCCCGCGGCGATAACGCTCATGCGCCGCGTAAAGGTCTGAACAGAGAGCGCGGAAGAGAAACGCGCCGTGCGCATGGTTGGCAGCACATGATTGGGCCCTGCCATGTAATCGCCCATGGGCTCAGGAGACCACGGGCCAAGGAACAGCGCGCCGGCATGGCGGATTTTAGGCAGCACGCTCCACGGATCATCCACCAGCGCCTCCAGGTGCTCCGGCGCCACTTCGTTAGCAAGCTCCACGGCATGTTCCAGATCAGGCAGCACAACCACAGCCCCCCAGTCCTTCAGCGAACGGCGGGCAATGTCCACCCGGGGAAGCGTCTCCAGCCGTGCAGCCAGCCGCTCCATAACGCGTTCCGCAAGCGCTACATCCCACACAAGACATAGCGCTGAAGCGGAGGGATCATGCTCCGCCTGGGCAAGCATGTCTGCGGCAATCCAGTCAGGATTGGCGGAAGAATCGGCAAGGATGAGCACTTCGCTGGGCCCGGCGATCATGTCTATTCCCACACGGCCCTGCACCATGCGCTTTGCCGTTGTCACCCAGGCGTTGCCGGGCCCCGCTATCACATCGACCGGCGCCAGGGTTTCCGTGCCGTAGGCCAGTGCCGCAATGGCCCAGGCGCCCCCCATGCGGTACACCTCGCCGATGCCAAGATGCCTGGCTGCCGCAAGCAGGTGGGGGTTCAGCGTCCCGTCCCTGCGCGGGGGCGAAACAACCGCCACCTCAGGCACGCCGGCCGTCAGCGCAGGGATAGCCGTCATGAGGAGAGAAGAAATCAGCGGCGTTTCCCCGCCAAGGCCTCCCGGCACATAAAGCCCCGCGCGGTCAACAGGAAGCATGCGCTGGCCAAGCACTGCGCCGTCTGCCCGCGTCATGAACCAGGAACGGTCCTTCTGCGCCTCGTGAAACGCACGGATATTATCCGCAGCTTCCGCGATCACAGCCATATCTTCCTGAGGCACCTGCGCACAGGCCCTCTCCATCGCTTCGGGCGATACCCTGAGCGGCAGGTCCATGTCCGGGCAGTCATACTGGCGGCAATAATCCAGCACCGCGGCATCCCCGCCGCGCCGAACGGCATCCAGAATGCCGCGGACGGCTTCATCCCTGGAATGATCCGCCTCCCCGCGCCCTTCCAGGCGCACAAGCAGCGTTTTCCAGTCTTCCTTTCCTGCGCAGCGCAGGCATTCACACGGCCATTCGTTCCTGTTCACGCTCATAAGCTGTTCCTTTGCTGCCTGAAAAAGCCCGTTACTTGGCGTAGCCGACGGCCCTGCGCTCGCGGATAACCGTTACGCGGATCTGCCCGGGATACGTGAGGCTTTCCTCTATTTTCCCGGCTATGCCTTTGCAGAGCATGTATGTTTCGTCATCATCCACGCTGTCGGAATTGACCATGACGCGGATTTCGCGCCCTGCCTGGATGGCATAGGCCTTGGCAACGCCTTCAAAGCTGCCGGCGATATTTTCCAGGTCTTCAAGCCGCTTGACGTAGTTTTCCAGCAGCTCCTTGCGCGCGCCGGGACGTGCGCCTGACAGCGAATCCGCCGCCTGGACAAGCACAGCCAGGGCGGTTTCCGGCCGCACATCCTCATGGTGCGCAGCGATGGCGTGCACGATTTCCTTGCTTTCGTTGTATTTTTTCGCAAGGTCCGCGCCGATGACGGCATGGGGCCCTTCCACTTCATGATCCACGGCTTTGCCAAGATCGTGCAGCAGCCCGGCGCGTTTGGCCTTTTTCACGTCCATGCCAAGCTCAGCCGCCATCATGCCGCACAGGGCGGAAACTTCCAGGGAATGCTGGAGGACATTCTGGGTAAAGCTTGTCCGGTAGCGGAGCTGCCCCAGGTAGCGCACAAGCTCGGGATGGATGCCATGAACGCCCGCATCAAACGTAGCCTGCTCGCCCACTTCGCGGATCTGCACTTCAAGCTCCTGCTCGCACTTATGGACAATGTCCTCTATGCGGGCAGGGTGAATGCGCCCGTCCTGAATGAGCCGCTCAAGCGCCATTTTGGCGATCTGGCGGCGCAGGGGGCTGTAGGCGGAAAGGATGACGGTTTCAGGCGTATCATCAATAATCAGGTCAACGCCCGTTGCCGCCTCAATCGCCCGGATATTGCGCCCTTCGCGGCCGATAATGCGCCCTTTCATGTCTTCGCTTGGCAGCTGGACGGCCGTTACGGTATGCTCGCTGACATAATCGCCGGCGTAGCGCTGGATGGCGTTGGCTATGATTTCCTTTGCCTTGCGGTCGGCCCCTTCGCGCGCCTCAGACTCTATGAGCCGCGTCATGCGCGCCGCCTCATAGCGCGTCCTGGCCTCGATCTCACGGAAAAGCTGCTCCTTGGCCTCTTCGCTGGTCAGCCCGGCAACCTCTTCAAGCCGGCGCTGCTGCTCTTTCATGCCTTCATCAAGGCGCTCCTGGGCTTCCTCCAGCTGCCGTTCCTTCTTCGCCAGTTCCTTTTCGGTAAGGATCAGCTCATGTTCCTTTTCGCTGACCTTTTCCAGGCGTTCTTCCAAGCGTTCTCCCTGCTCCTGGAGCTTATTGTCCCGCGCCTTCAGCTCCCGCTCACGTTCCTTGAAGTCATTCTCAAGCTCGCGTTTCTGGTTGAACAGTTCGTCCTGTCCCTGAAGCAGTATTTCCTTCTTCTGCGCCTGCGCTTCCTTGCGCGCCTCCTCAACAATCCGGCCGGCAAGGTCACGGGCATCGCCGACGCTCTTGGCACTCTGATACCTATGCAGGGCAAAGCCGATCAGGGCTCCCGCAATAAGCACGCCAAGAATGATCAACAACATATATGGGTCCATAGTTTCCTTCTCTTACCTTAACGCCTGCCGCCATGCCCGGCGCCCCCTCAGGGGCAAAGGCGGGGGGCATGGCGGACGGCCGTGCATGCTGCGCACGGAATGCCGCCTGCTGCTGATGCGGCTGTCCATAAAAACAAAAGGGCGCAAAACAGCCAGGGCATGCAGCCATTGCGTTCCACATGGGAAACGCGCAGGCCACACAGCTCCGGCGTCCATAAAAAAGCACTGCAGCAACGCCAAACCGGCACAGTTCTGCACGCATGCGGCATGGCGAGCCGCCAAGAACAGAAAACGCAAAAAGAAAAAAGGGGAAAGAAGGCAGGCTTACTCAGCCTGGCAGGATGCCCAGGGAAGGACCGGGAATAAACCGCAAATGCGCCCACAGCTCAGCCACGCCCAGCATAAGGGGGCTCAGCACAAGGAATGCACCAGCCAAAAGATCCCGGGAGGTCGTTTCACGTTGACATGCAAAACCTGGAAAAACCAGGGCGGAACCTCTATCAGGTTTTCAGGCTTCCCCGCAAAAGGGCTGCACACCAACCTGCCTATTCGGCTCCATAACGTAATGCTTGTGAGGTCAGCACGGCAACAATGATCACGCGCCTCCCAGGAAAAATTCTTCTGCTCTTACCGAGACGCATCTATATGCTTTGCCAGCTCAGCCAAACGCTGTTCCACAGCCTTCAGCCGATGCTGCAGCTGCAGCAAATCGTAGGCGGCTCCGAATGCAAGCAGCGCAAGGAGCTTTTCCCTGCTCTGCACACCTCCACTTCCCTTTAACCGCTCAGCCTGATTCTCCAGCAGGACCCTGGCCTGCTCCACATCCTCAGGGGCGGCCTCTGCTTTAAAAGAGACTTCAGCCCCGGAGATAGACAGCCTGTATTCCTGCATGGTTCCCCATTCCGCTCCTGTTTGATGCACGGGAACGCTGCGGCGGCGTTTTCCGCTGCTTTATCGCAATCCGTTCACTGCCGGCACATCCAAAAAGGTTTCATGCGGCGCAGCCGCACTGCATCATGTCCTTTCAGCGGCCGTGTCTTTACAAACGCCTCTGCCGAAGAGCCTACTGCTCCTGCCCGCCGTCTCCGGATTCGGCAGCTGCGTTCCCGGCGTCAAGCTGGGAATCAATCAGGGAAAGGATACTGGAAAGCCTTGTTTCTATCTGTCCGCGCAGGGCACGTTCTTCATCAAGATTTTCATGCAGGGCGCGATTTTCCACTCTGAGCTGCTCGGCATTCCGGGCTTCTTCACGCAGAGCTTCGACTTCTTCAAGAAGGCCAGTTATCTTTTCTTCAAGATCGGCCACGATATCAAATAATTCCATATGTTCTTCCTACGCTTTGCGCTAAACGATGACAAATGACAGTTCCCATTGGGAACATTGTTTTCCTCGACGTTGCGGAAAGGACCTTCCGCAATGCTTGCAAACCCACTATACGCAGAATGAAACCTTTTGCCAAGCCCCGAAACGCTCTTCATTGAAAGAAAAGCTAATCTCCGCTTCCGGGGCAGAACGTGCGGCAAAACAAAGGGGGAAGCCCTGAGGCTCCCCCCTTATCCAGCATAAAGGCAGAACGCCGCCTATTCGCTGATGACAGCCGGCGTATTGGGATTGGTCTTGCTGAAATCAAGCGGATACGCCACAAGCACTGTCTTGCTCGCTGTTGTGCCAAGCACGCCGGTATGCGTGTTGAGGCAGACAACCAGATCCGTCACCCCATCGTTGTTGGGGTCTGAAACGGCAAAGTCCGTGACCGTGCCCTTGATCCGGCGCGTCTTCCAAAGCAAATTGGTGCCCACGCCATCCCATGTGAGCGCATGGATTTCGCATTCGGGGAAGTCGCGGTACGAAGAGAAGAACTGCGCCGCCGCTGAAATGGGCTTGTTGACCAGAAGCTCCCACTGGCGGTTCTTATCAAAGTCAGCGGCGATCATGCGCATCGGAACATAGTAGACATCAGGAATGACCTCGTTGCTCTTGCCAAAGCCGGGGAGCGACGTGGATTCTTCGATGCCTGCGGAGGAACCCGAATACATATCCTGGGAGGTGTAAAGCTCCTTTCCGTCCTCGCCGCGCACGCACAGCTTCTCATGATTGGTAATGGACGCCATGACGGGCGGATTCTTGCCGTCGCCCGGCAGCCACGTAAAGCTGAAGATATTCACGCCCTTAGGCAGGTTAAGCCGGCGGGAAAGGACATAGCGGCCGTTTTCCTTCTCCACCTCGTAGGCGCCGTTCCGGCTGAAAATGGAGTGGCTGTCGCCCTTCTGCCCAACAAGGACGGGCCTGTAATCCGGCGGCATGCGCACAACGGAAAGGTAGAAGGGCAGGCGGGAGGCGATTTCGGTGAAGCGGTTGCCCTTGAAGCTCAAAATATAGGAATAGGCGTCTTCCGCACGGGTAAAGAGCGAGGCCCCGCCGCTGTCGCGGATCGTGACCGATGAGGAGGCTTCAATCCCCACGGAAGAAACAACGAGCTCCGGCACGCCGTCCCTGTTCAGGTCAATGGTTTTCACGGTAAGGGCAAGCTGCATTTTGGAAAAGCTGTATTCGGCAATCTTTTCCATGCGGTCTGTCCAGCGGTACATGTACAGCCTGTTCTTATCCAGCAGGGCGATTTCGTTCTTGCCATCGCCGTTGAAGTCACCCACCGCCATGCCGCGGGCAAGGAACGGGAGGTGCTGCGTCCGCAGGCGGGCGCCATCCATGCCCTGGTAACGGATCTGCGGATTCAGGTATACCTGCCCTGAGTTGGGCTGGTTCTGCACCATGTTGGGGTTAAGCGGCCCGGAAGAAGAGGCGGCAGCGGCCTGCACGGCTCCCGCGCCAAAAAGCTCCGTGGTGAGCCCGTCAGCCACGCCCTGCAGGGAAGCAATCATGTTATTGACCTGCGTTTTGGACTGGCGGTTCCATTCTTTGCCTGACTTATCCGTCACATGCGCGTTGATGAGCGCATCCTGGCCAATAACGGTCACATCGCCCCAAACCATGTATCCCGCGCCGGTTTTCTGGAGCGCCTGGCGGGCGGAAGAAGAGTTTGAGACCTTGCCAAGCCCAAGGACTGCCGTATCAGGAACAGGCTCAAACTGCCCTTTCCGATAAAGGCGGGAAGAAAGCATGGAGGGCACGGCCTTTTCCAGGTAGCTGAAACTCGCCGGCCCGTTAACCACAAAAGGCGCGACAGCATAGCTTCCGCCATCAGCGGCAAGGGCTTGCGTCACAAAAAGGAGCGTTATACACAAAAGCAACGCTGTTCGGATGACTCGGGTCATATCGACTCCTCTTCTCAAAAATAACCCCTTTCTTCCTTCAAGAAAGGCGCAGTTTGTTTAGTATACCCCGACTTGCCTTGCCCCGCAAGCCGCTTTTCCGCCTTTGTGCCGGAACAGCCCACAGGAGCGCCGCTGCCATGAGTGAATATTTCCGCTCGTTCCGCCTTGTCTGCCCGAATGATGAACAAGCCATGGTCGAGGCCCTGCTGGAAGCGCAGGGCTTTGCCTTTGAACCGGAGCCCTTCCTCCCCTGCGCACGAAGGCTGCTTGCGGAACCCTTTCCCCTGGGGCGGAGCCTCGCCGCCTTCTTCGGGCTTATCTACATCCAGGACCGCTCCTCCATGCTGCCCCCCCTGGCCCTCTCGCCGCAAAAAGGCGCCTGCGTGCTGGACTGCTGCGCAAGCCCGGGGAGCAAGACTGGCCTGCTTGCCCAGCTTGTGGGGCAGAACGGCCTCGTGCTGGGAAACGAGCCTTCCCACGCACGCCTGGCAACCCTGCGCAAAAACCTCCAGGCACTCAACCTCTTCCAGGCTGTCACCTGCTCCTGGCCGGGGGAAAAGCTGCCCCTCGGCACCGCGGATGAAGGGTGCGGCTGGGACTTTATCCAGCTGGACCCGCCCTGCTCTGGCTGGGGCACCGCGGAGAAAAACCCAAATGTCCTTACCTTATGGACAGGCGATAAGATCAGGCCGCTGATTTCCCTGCAGCAGCAGCTCCTGCGAAAGGCCGCAGGGCTCCTTAATCCCGGCGGAAGGCTCGTGTATTCAACCTGCACGACAAACGTGGAAGAAAACGAAGAGCAGGTCCGCTTTGCCCTTGCCCTGGATGCGGGGCTGGAACTTGCGCCTCTTGCGCCGCCGCCTGGCTTCCGCCTGGCCCCGCTGCAGCGCCCGGGCTGCGAAGGCGTCTGGCGCATCCGCGATGAAGGCGATGGCCAGGGCTTTTTTGTAGCAGCGTTCACCAAAAAGGGAAAAGCTGTTTTCCCTGCCATGCCGGAGAGCCAGGGCATGCCGCGGGGCGAGCGCATCCCTGAACACATGCTGCGGGACGCCGGGCTTGACCCATCCAGGCTTCCTCCCGGCCACGCCGCTGTTTTCGGCGGCAATGTGCATTTCCTGCCGGAAGCCGCCCTGCGCCGCCTGCCTCCTTCCCTGCGCTGGCAAGGCGGCATCCTGGGCAAATGCTCAGGAGGCCGACCCCTTTTCTCGCCCAGGCTGCGCTGCCTGAACAAAGGACTGCCCCGCCTGGCGCTTGACGAACCCTCCCGAATCGAAGCCCTGCTCCAGGGGCAGAGCCTGCAGACAAATCTTGAGGGGCGTGAAGCCCCGCTCTTCTGGAGAGACCTGCCCTTAGGCCGCGTCAGGCTTAAGAACGGCAGGGCGTTCTGGACCGAAAAATAAACCCTACGGACACAGCCCATGCCCCGAAAACAACGCTACCAGTGGTCCCTTGAACACGCACAGGACGATGCCGCCAGCGATATGGCCCCAAGCCGCTCCAGCCGCAAGAGGGACAGCGCGTCCCTCCAGCGCCTTGGTGAATCGCTGACCAGCCTTTCTGAGGCCCAGCTTGACTCCATCCCCCTTTCCGCAGACCTCCGCGAGGCCATCGGCGAGTGGCGCCGCATCCCCTCGCGGGAAGCAGAGCGCAGGCAGCTCCAGTATATTGGCCGCCTCATGCGGGAGGAAGAGCATCCGGAAGCCATTTCCGACGCCGTGGAAACGCTCAGGGAACGCGAGGAAGGCGGAACGCTTCTCGCGAGGCAGATCGAGGCGCAGCGCGAGGCGCTTGTTTCCGCCGCGCCTGGAGAGCGCCCTGCCCTCTGCGCCCGGTTCGGCATTCCGCCGCAGAGCACAAAAGAAGTGGAAGACCTCGCTGCAAGGGCTGCCAATGAACGTGAATACAGGCGCCCTCCCCACGCGTTCAGGGCGCTCTTCCGCCTGCTGCGTGAAATAGGGCAGCAGGGGCAGGACTGAAAGCGCCCTTCCGCAGCGGCTCCCGGGCGTTTCCCTGAAGAACCCATTAAGCGCAGAAAAGCAGTCCGTGGGGCAATGCGATGCAGCCGCGCTGAACCCCGGCGCTCATGACGCCCGGCGCAAAAAGGGCCGGGAACATTCCCGGCCCAGCACACTTCCGCATCCGTCAAATGCGGTGCAAACCTGCAACGGAGAATTGGAGCAAACTTTGTTCAGGAGGATTCAAAGGTTGCCCGAGTCCGCCCTGCCTGGAGCTTAGTTCCGGCCGGGGCGCATGTCGGGACGCCCGTCACCGGGCTTTCCCATCCGTTCCCCGCGTCCGGGACGGCCATGGGGCCTGTCCATGGGAGGGAGGGGGAGCGGGCCGACTTCCTTTTCAAGGCGTTCTCCGTATTCCTGCTGAACCTTGCGCGTTTCAGCCAGGATAGCGCCAAGTTCATTGGCCGTGCGGCTGATGGCTTCAGGCGTGGCGGCAGGGCTGTGGGACAGCGCGTTCAGCTCCATGCGCTTGACCATGAACTGGTCATGCAGCGTTGTCAGCTTAGGCCCAAACGCCTTCATGATTTCCTTGTACGCCTTCTGCTTTTCAGGCGGGAGCTGCATCATCATGCGGGGGCCCATCATGCCGTGGTGGGGCATGCCCTTATGGAAAGAGCTGAACGGGCAGCCGCCAAAACCGGCATCGCCGCGCGGGGGCTGCGCCTGCGCAAAACCGATTCCTGCAACAAGCATGGCCATGGCAAGCAGGCCGGCGATCAAAGACTTCTTCATTTTTTTGTCTCCTTTTTAACGGCTTTCTGCCCTGTATGCGGAAAACTCCGCCCTGTGTGCGGCAAGCCGTTTGCCTCCCTTATCGCAAGCTTTGTGCCAAAACGATTTTTTTCAATGATCCTGCGTTGATAGGAATTTTATTCACCATCCCTTGTTTCTGGCGGCGCGTGCAAAACGCGCTTTTTTTTGACACCTTGCCAGCCTTATGTAAAAAAAATATACACCCTTGCGGCACTAATAAACCTGCACGGGCTTGTTTTAATTACGACTAAATGAAGATATAATTTTAGGCGGCATACCTGAACAATGAACAAACAAGCGTCCGCAGTGCCCCACAAGGCAGTTACTCCATCTTTAGCCAAGGCGCGGACATCAGCGCAAGGGAAGGGGAATAACGGGGCGCATACAGGCTGGACAGAAGGCAGGCTCCGTGCTACCAGAAATAAAAGCCGTTCATTCCGGAATTTCCGCGTTCCCGCGCCCTGTGAGCGCGCCTTCGGCAGCGGGCCGCCAATTTCTTTCAGCGGGCCAGCATTCCAAAGCGGGGAAAGGGCTGCTTTACGCATTCCAAGACCAAGGAGCATCCATGCTAGATCCCAGACACTGCGTCCTGTTCAGCGGCGGCGCCACCGGAACAGAGCAATTTTTTGGCGCCCAGGCCGAAGCCTGGAACATCGAAGAAGTCAACTACAGCTTCGAAGGGCACCAGATCGAACGCACTCGCGGCGTCCGCGTGCTGACCAGCGATGAACTGGCGCTGAAAGATGTAAGCCTGACCTACGTTTCGCGCCTCATGGGGCGCGAGTTCACGCGCGCCCCCCTGTTCCGCAAGGTCCTCCAGTCCATCTGCTGGCAGGTCAGCAGCGGGCAGGAAGTCCTTGTTGTGGGCACCATCCAGCCTGACAACACCGTTAAGGGCGGCACGGGCTGGGGGGCTGAATTCGCCAAGATATGCAACAAGCCCCTCCTCGTCTTCGACCAGGAGCGCGACGCCTGGTTCTCCTGGGCGAAGGATTCCTGGGCTGAGGCCAGCGACCCCGTCATCTCCCACCAGAAGTTCACCGCGACCGGCACCCGCTTCCTCGAAGCCAACGGGCGCAGGGCCATTTCAGAAATCTTCTCGCGCTCGTTCAGCCGCTAAGCCCGGCTGGCACAGATGATAAAAGCGGGCCGTCCCCCTTGCGGAGGCGGCCCGCTTTTTATGCCTGTGCAGGCGCATCAAAAACGGACGTGCAGGAAAAACCAGCCTACCGCAGCCAGGGCAAGGAAGAGGCAGGGCCAGCCTACCCTGCGCATGACATCGAACAGGTGGACATCGAAGAAACGGCACGTCACCACCAGGCAGACATGGACGGGGGAAATCATCTGCCCGATGTAGCCGAACATCATGGCCATCCCCAGCCAGACAAGGCGCTGATCCCACACGCCAGCCTGCTGGACCAGGGGGATCAGGATGGGGAAAGTAATGCCTACAAGGCCAACCATGATGCCCGTGAACATCCCGCCGACCAGGGGCAAAAGCATGCAGGCGATGAACAGGGCTATCAGGCTGTTGTGCATGATAAGGCCCACAGACTGCATGACCCCGCTCTGGATCATCACGGCCTTGAACATGAAAATGGCTATGACCACGCGCAGGATGCCCAGCGTCCGCGAGCTTGTTAAGATATCCCGCACCGTGCCAAACGACATGCCGTTCATGAAAAAGCACAGTGCGGAGCCAAGGCAAAAGCCGATGGCAAAGGGAAAGGCCGGCGGCAGGGAAGGCAAGAGCAGGCGCAGCAGAAAGGCCCCGGCAAGCGCTGTCAGGATGGAGCTTGCCTCGCGCAGCGCCGTCCAGCGGGACCCCCCCTCGGCATGGATAGCCGCCTGCCCGCCCTCAATGCGGATGCCGCGGAGGAGAAATATCCACCCCGCAGCCATCCCGGCCAGCCAGATGGGCCAGTTGTAGGCGATGATCTCCAGCGGATTTTTTTCAA
>JAGADT010000006.1 GCA_017613475.1 Desulfovibrionaceae bacterium
AATATACTGGCTTTCGCATCACTTTTCAGTGAAGCGAAACTCAAAGTCTTTGTTCCCGTTCGCTCTTCACTTGTCAAAGAACCATGCTGCCGTTCAGGCAACCCGTGCTTTCTAGCGAAACCGTTGCTCACTGTCAAGCACTTTTTTTCAGATTTTTTCCGCGCCCCGCTGGGCGCCTCAAAAACTCTGCTTTTCAAACCGCCGTGAACATCCCGTTCCGCAGCGGCGAGGTCGCTTTATGCACTCCTGTGCCCAAACTGTCAAGCACTTTTTTTGAAATTTTTGCCTCTTCTTTTTAACATGGCAGAATCACTGGCTATTTATTTTCATATTCCTGGCAAATCTGCCGGCGCGATCCTGCGGCATCCCCGCCTCCCCTGAAATTTCCGCCAGGACCCTCCCACAGGACTTTTCACTAGGGCAGAAAAAGGCTAAATTACCCTCCTGCTTTTTCACGTGGCAGCGCTCCTGCTGACTTGCCTTCCACCTTCTACCCCCTCGCCTGTCATGCTGCACCGCTTTTTCTCCTCCCGCCCGCTCCGCCCTGCGCTGGGCTTTTTCCTGGCGGCGTTTATCCTTTCCGCCTTCCTCACGCCTTTCTGCCTGGCCAATGAACCCGCCAAGGCCGGAGAAAAGCCCGTTGCGCCGGCTCCTGCCGCCATTGACGCGTTTCTTAAGGGGCCGCTTGCGCTTGACTGGAAAATGGACCTGGAAGGCACCCTTACGGTCAATGACCTGGCCAAGTCGCAGTCCCTGGGAACGGAAACTTTTTTTGAACAGGCAAAAACCACTCCATTCCCGCACAAAGCCGGAACCATCTGGTTCCGCTTCAGGCTGCCGGCTTACGAAGGGCGCACGCTCTACCTTGACCTCAACACCCTCTTTACAGGGCACGTTTCCGAGACTGTCCAGGCATGGATGGTCAAGCCTGTTCCTGACGGCTTTGCCACTGATGCCCTGCCCAAGCCTTCCGCAGGGCTTTTTCAGCTCCCAACCAGCTCCCCGGCACCCATCACCATTTACCTGCGGGCCAATGCCGTTCCCTCACCAGGATTCCAGCCCGCCATCAGGGAAGCCGCATCGCTGGCGCCGTTTGAATTCGACGGGCTCTTTTGGCCATGCGTCATCATCACGCTCTGCTTTTTGCTGGCCCTTGTGCGCGGGGTGATTGAACACAGGGAGTGGAGGCTCTGGTGCACATTATATATGGCAGCGGTCCTCACTGCGGTGCTGGGCAATGCCCCTGTCACCCCCAGCGGCTCCCTCCTGCCGCAAAGCCTGCCGCACCTGCTTGCCCCGGGCATTGCGCTCCTCCTGCTTCCCCATGTGGCACGGCTCTTCATGCGCACCAATGAAAACGCTCCCGGGCTTGACCTGATGCTGATCATCGCGGGGCTGGCAGGGCTCATCATCGGGCTCATCCCCCTCCTGCCGCAGTGCGGCTGGACGGCGCGCTTCCTTCCCCTGTGGCCCCTTGGCATGTGCCTTTTATGGCTCCCCATGCTGGCCGCCATCATCAGGCGCATGCCCGGCTCCCTGTGGCTGCTGCTCAGCGTGCTGCTGCCGCCCCTGGGCTTCCTCCCCCTCGTTATCAGCCGTTTTCCAGGCAGCCCCGGCATCATCAAGCTCTTTCCAAGCATGATGCTCTGCGCGGGAACGGTCTTCCTTGCCCTCGCGCCAACGCCGGCCTACCCTTCCCGCCGCGATGCCGCCCGCAGGTGGAGCTCCCGGCGCGGGCAGCCCGCCCCCCTGGAACTGTTCCCCGAGGATGAAGTCCAGGACGGCGAAGAAGACATTCCGGAACTCCAGAAACGGCTCAACCTTCTGGATCAGGACCTCACAGCGCTCGCCGAACTGCCTGTGCAGAAGGAGTTCATCGGGAAATTCAGGATGCTGCTCAGCGCCATAGAAGGCGTTGAAACCGCGCAGAAGAAGAAGCCGGAAGCAGACGCCAGCGTATTCAGCCTCCAGCAGATCATCCTTGAAGCGCACAACGCCGTGCAGCGCAAGGCGGAAAGGAAAAACCTCGCCCTGTCCTGGCACATGTCCCCCCAGCTGTCGCGCCAGTACCTGGCAGACAGGAACGGGCTTTCCGGCGTCCTGCGCCTGCTGCTGGAATCCTCCATCGACGCCACGGAACACGGCACTGTCCAGCTCCGCGCCCAGCGCCTGCCCGACAGCAACGACCCGGGGCAGGTTGTCTTTACCATAGCTGACACCGGCAGCGGGACCCCCCCTGACAAGAGGGACAGCTCCGCCGTATGCCTGGCATGGCAGATGGCCGCGCGCCTTGGCGGAAGCCTCCACCTGGCAACCAGCCCGGCAGGCACAACCGTAACCTTTACCCTGCGCATGCAGCCTGCGGGAGAGAAGCCTGCCCGCCAGGACAATGAGGACGAATTGTCCGTGCCCGCCCTTCAGCCCAGCGGGCTGCGCGTCTTTATTGTCAGCGATGTCCCGGACAACCGCCAGCTTTTGGCCTACTACCTTGATGAACTGCCGCACGAGCTGCGCGAGGCCCGCGGCACGGATGAGGCCGTAGGCATGTATATGCAGTCCCCCGGCGCACTGATGCTTTTTGACGGCGACCTGGCTGAAAGCGACCTGATTGAAAGCATTGCGAAAATCAGGACCTTTGAAGGCGAGCAGGGGCTTCCCTCCGCCTCGCTCCTGACCCTGACCAACAGCGACGAACAGGCGGAACACCTGATGC
>JAGADT010000030.1 GCA_017613475.1 Desulfovibrionaceae bacterium
GAGGCCATATTCTCTTGAGCCAATGATTCCAAAAGGCTTAACGATTCACTGCCGCTGACGGTGATCACAAAAGATAGCTTGGGCTCATGCTCATAGTTTTTGGCGACGCCCGCGTATTCCTCAAAAGGCGTCTCAAGCGCCGTGCTGTCGACCATCACAACCTTCGGCAGATCTTCTCGCTTGCCTTGCCATTCCAGGCACTTCCTGAAGAGACGGCTGGCAATGTCCGGAATGATCTTGATACTTGCCAGCACGTCATGCGTTAAGAATTCCCCCAGCGTGCCTGATTCGTCTGCCTCGTGCACAAGGCTTGCGAAATCATCCTCGACCTCTTCGAAAAGCCTCAGGATGTGCGCTTTCAGTGCGGGGCTGTCCAAGGCAATGCCATTGGCGCGGCAGAAGTCCAAAATCCTTCCGAGCCTCTTGATAAAAACGTCAAAACGCTCATTTGCCGTTGGCTCGTCCTCATCGTAGTCTTCCCGCTCTTCCCGTATGACAAGATCCCCGTTTTGGCAGACGACCTTGCCTGAAAAATGCAGCATGGGAAGATTAAAGAGGTCGTCTTCCATGTTCCCCGGCAGATCCATGATCTCTATGGCGTAATTGTGGATCACGTTTGTCCGGTATATCTTGTTGCTCACACCCTGGGTTTTCAGTTCTCCGGTCAAATAGCGCGATAAGGCCGTTTTGCCCTCCATGCAACACGCCGGCTCGCGGCTGAAAATCAGCAGGTCCGCTTGTTCTGTCTCAAGGGTCTCGACGGCTTCCTTGAGGGCGCCATCCCTGACGCAGTCTCCGCATCGCAGGAAACAGACGTATTCGCCCTGTGCCATGTCGAGACCCGCATCATAGGCCCCGGAAAGGGAAAGATCGTCATTAAAGCGGAAGGCGCGCACATGCCAGGGATTTTTTCGCACGAACTCCTCAAGGGTTTCGCTCATGACGGGGTTGTCCTGAACAAGAATGATTTCGTATCGTGGCAGTCCTTCCCGCTCGATGCTGTCAATGGTTTTGCCGAGCTCTTCCTCATCGTAGGCGGCTTTGACGATGACGGAAACAAGCGGATTTCCGTCAAGCGTCCTCAAGGGAATGGGATGATATCGTTTGCGGGGCTTCGCGGATTTGGCATAGGCCACCGTCTTTATGCCATGCTGACCGAGGTAGAGATTGTAGTCTGGCAGGGTGTTTGCCAGTTCAGCCAGAATGTCCAGCCACTCAGGCGATGTCGGCAAAACAATTTCCAAAGCGGGTTTGTACCATGCGATCTTGGCGCGCAGCTCTTTCAGCTCACCGGCTTTGACGTTTTCGAAGCGCAGCCTTCGGTGGCTTCCATCCGCCTCAAAGGGGATGCCCGACAATGAGGGATGGCAGAATTCCGCATAGTCAGATCTGACAAAATAGGCGCTCTGGCCAAAAAGCTGGGCCTTGAGCCGGCGTAACAATACGTCCCTGCTTGCTCCGTCTGCCAGGGCTTCAAAGACCTTGAGAATTTCTTCTTTGCGCTCCAGCCACAGCTCTGGATAAATTTTCAGCTTTCTCTGAGAGTTGGAGAGCGGAGCCAGGCGTTTCAGTTTGAAGCGGACCTCTTGCTCCAAACCTTCGTTGCCGAGGGGATTTCTCACGGGGCCGCCGTCAATCTCATAGGCAAGCGCTCTCTTGGTGAAGTCAGAAAGCCAGCTTTTGGCCTCTTCCCCGCTTTCAAAACCCGGCGCCTTGGGGAGGTCGTCCCTGAGTGCCGCCCCCTGCAGGATTTTGGGCGCAAAAGGCTCGTCATCGTTCACAAGCCCCAAGGTGCAACTGCCGTCGGCAGCCACCTGCACGGCATGGACACCCACAACGCTCACTTCATCGGCAAACTCCAGAATGAGGTTGTCGCCGCTGCCGGCAAAGCCCTCTCCTGAACCATCGGCGCTTTGCGCGTCCTTTTCACCATCTGCTCCGGGAACTGTGGTCCAGCTTGGGAAAACCGGCTCGACAGCCTTGTGCTGTTCAGCATAATTCTCCAGCCATGGGGCACTGCCGCCCATGGGAAAAACCACGCTCACGCCAAACGTATTCACCCTCTGAAACTTTGTAAACTTATCGTAAAAAAGGTGGGCTTTTTCGTCGTACTCAGGCACCCAGTTGAGGATGACCTGACAGAGATGCTTTTGGTCCGTCACTAAGCCAACGAATTTCAGAGCGTTTTCCAGCTCCATGTATTTCAGGTGCACGGCAAAGCGCACGCACAAACATTTGGGCGCTATGGGTTCCAGAAGGCTGAGATAGTACTTGAGCAGCCTGATGCCGTTGGTCTCAAGAATCATGCGCACATTGCGGCCGCTGGTTGCGATATAGCCTACAAGGTCCTTGAAATAAGGGTGGATGGTGGGTTCGCCGCCATAAAGGTGAAAGACGTATTCGGGCCGGTTCAAAGAAAGCAGGCGATAGGCTGTCTCCAAAAGCGGCTCCCGGTAAAAGCGCTCGTTAATGACCGAGTCAGGCTCATGACTGTAGGGGCAGTTATGGTTCAGGCCGTCCAGGAGATGCCAGTTGACATAGAGGCTGTCTTGCATGACTGTGCTTTCTTTGCTCATCGAAGTTCCTGGCTTTCTGCGAAGCTGTTTGCCACCTTCTCAGGCAGTCGTGGGAGGAATGGGGCGCACTGACGCCACCAGCTCCATATAGGCGTTTTCATTGCTGTCGGCCTGGGCCGAAGGGGCATGCCTTTGTCCGGCCTGGCTGGCCAAAGAGCCGAGAAGCTGCACGCAGTTCTCGCGGCTGCCGTAGTGCCTTACCGTCTCCACCCCGCCGCCCAGATGCGGGGGGCACAGGGTGGGCAGCCCCACGGCGGCGTACATGCGGATTTTCAGCGGGTCCATGTAGCGGGAGACCCTGTTCACCAGGTGCGGCACGATGGCGGCGTCCATGCATTGCAGGAGAGCCAGGGTCTCGCGTTCCGTGATGACGCCATGGTAGATCACGGACTTGTTCGCCAAAAGGCCGCGCAGCTCGTCCATGCAGCGGCTGGCCGTGCCAGCCAGATGCAAGCGCACATGGCGCTGGGCGGCAATGGCCCTCAGCAGCTCCCAATCCACACGGTCGTTCATGTTGCCGGAGTACCACAGGTGGAAAAACCCGTCATGCAACGGCGCAGGGACATACGTGAAGTCGTCGGGCAGCGTGTACCAGTTGGGGATGCACTGCGCTTGGGCCTCTTTGCCGAGCATCAGGCTTGTGCTGAAAAAATCCATATTCGGCTTGGCATTGAAGACGACATGCCCGGCGTGCGCCAGCAGGCCGTAATACTGCTCCAAAACGCGGCAACGGCTGTCCTCGGCCATGGCCCAGGCAATCTGGTTGTCCACCACATCCACGATGAGGGGGAAGGGGGTGACAATGTCCGACACAGCATGCCATTCGCTCAGGATGGGGAAGAGGATGACCACCGTATTGAAGGGCGTCAGATGGGCCTCCGCAAAAAAACTCGTGAGCGTATCGCGCAGCCGGGCCTCATCGGCATAGGACAGGGCGGCATAGGTGATGCCGTCGAGCACGCAGCCCTGGCGTTTATGGCGGAGCAGGTCCTCGCGAAGGGCGGCCTCGTCGCAGAAACTGTCCATACTGGTGTCACACAGGCTGTCGGCGTGTTCCAGCTCCAGCAGGTACACGCGGTGTTCGGGGAAACGCCGGCGGTAGCTGCGGGCTATATGATCCACGCGTCTCCCAGAGACGCCGGCGTCCTGCTGTTTCCACAACAGCACCAAGGCGGGAGAGGCATCGGCCGCGGCTACGGCC
>JAGADT010000031.1 GCA_017613475.1 Desulfovibrionaceae bacterium
CAGGACGTGTTCATCATCATGGGCGGATCCGGCTGCGGGAAAAGCTCGCTTTTGCGCGTGCTGGTAGGCCTGCAGAAGCCCGCCTCCGGCACCGTCCATTACGGGGACATTGATTTCTGGGGCGCCTCCCCTGAAACGCGGGAAACGCTCCTGCGCGGCACGGGCCTGCTCTTCCAGAGCGGCGCGCTCTGGAGCTCCATGACGCTGGCTGAAAACGTTGCCCTGCCGCTTGAGCGCTACACCACGCTCCCTCCCGCCCTCATCCGCGAGCAGGCGGCCCTCAAGCTGGCCATGGTGGGGCTTGCCGGCTTTGAAGACTACTACCCTTCCGAAATCAGCGGGGGCATGCGCAAGCGGGCCGGACTTGCCCGCGCGCTGGCCATGGACCCGGAGATCGTCTTCCTGGATGAGCCCTCCGCCGGGCTGGACCCGTTGAGCGCCGCGCTCCTGGATGAGCTCATCCTCGAGCTCAAGGAAAACCTGGGCATGACCGTGGTGGTTGTCACGCACGACCTGGACAGCATCTTCACCATCGGCAACAACAGCGTATTCCTGGATGCGAAAACCCACACCATGCTTGCCGGCGGCGACCCGCGCTGGCTAAGGGAACACGCGGATGATCCAGGCGTGCGCTCTTTCCTGCGCCGGGGCAAAAAAGAATAGCCCCTGCCTTTCTTATTCCGCCTTCCTCCCCCCCAAAAAAACGCGCATCCCCGGCGCGATATTCCGCTCAAATCCCGGCTGCAGAAGCCTTCCCTTTTCTCCCAGACGCCTTATCCTCTTTATAGATGGAATGAACGATGAAAACGGCAACCCCATGCAGTGGACAAACGGATTCCAGGCCCTGGAATCCTCTGGATAAGGGCAAGCGAGGCTCCCTTGGGCGCTGCGCAGAAGCCTCAAAAAGTCCGCCTCCGCAGCGCAGGACAGAAGGGGCGGCACTTGGGAAGTACATCCCACCGCAACAGGGCGCTCCGGGTTCCGGGGCGCCCTCCTTTTATGCCTTGAGACCGCACAATCGAGGCGCCATGCGGGATGCCGTCGGATCAGGACTGGAAAAAAAAATGGAAAACCGTTACCAAGAGGCTTGCAAAGGAACGCCCCGCGCCTGCGCGGGCATTGGGCATAACGAGGCAAGGCAATGAGCAAACCCGCAAGCAAAACACTGATCGGCGCTTTCGTTGTGGGCGCGATCTTCCTTCTTTGCCTGGCGCTGGCCGTGTTCGGCTCAGGCAAGCTCTTTAAGGAAACATACAAGGCTGTCGTCTTCTTCAACGGCTCCCTCAATGGCCTGAACCAGGGCTCGCCGGTGGTGCTGCGCGGCGTGCCCATCGGCCGCGTCACGCGCATCCAGGTGGTGACGAACTCCAAGGGCATGAGCTACCGCATCCCCATTTTCCTTGAGCTGGACAGCGATAAGTTTGACATGCCAAAGGGCGCGGTTTTCGACCTCGTGGACGGCCCGGACTTTTTGGAAGACCTGCTCAGCCGCGGCTTCCGCGCCAGGCTGGCCTCCCAGAGCCTGCTGACCGGCCAGCTCATGGTGGAGCTGGACTTCTTCCCCCAGTCCGAGGCCGGGGATTTTTCCGGAAAGGTTGACTACTACGAGGGCAGGCCCATCATCCCTTCCATCCCCTCCCGCATGGACAGCCTCATGCAGCGCTTCAACACGCTGCCCATCGAGCAGCTCACCCAGAACATCCTGGACATCACCGATGATTTGCGCACCTTCCTTTCCCGCGGGGAGGTGGAAAAGACGCTTGCCGCGGTCAACCGCATGATTGCCGACTTCCAGTCCATAAGCGGGCCCATGAAGCAGGCTGTGGATTCCTTCACCGCCTTCGCCAAGAATTCGGCCAAGCTTTCCGGCAATGCCGGCGGCATGGTCAGCGACTTCCACGCCAGGACCAACGACCTGCTGAACAACCTCAACGCCTCCATTGTCACGCTGAACGCCACGCTGAAAGACGCGCGCGGCCTTGTGGCCCCGGCCAGCCTGCCTGTCCTGGAACTGACCAGGACGCTGCGCGAGCTCTCCGAAGCGGCAAAGGCCATACGCAGCCTGGCCAATACGCTGGACCACTCCCCCGACGCCATCATTGTTGGCAAAGGAAGCTCCGAATGAAAATACTGCGCACTGCCCTCGCCCTGACGGGCGCCCTTGCCTGCATCCTGCTTGCCGGCTGCTTTTTGAAGCCCGCCCCGGAACCGGATTATTATGTGCTGCCCTCCCCTGAGGCCCAGTCTTATGTGGCGGAGGGCATCACCAGGCTTGCCGGCTGCCGCGTGGTTGTGGGCCCTGTGACCATCCCCGGCTACCTGGACCATTTGCCCATCCTTGTCCGCGATCCCAAGGCAAACACCGTTGCCCTGAAAAACGACGCCAGGTGGAGCGAATCCCTCACCGCCGGCATCACCCGCGTGCTCTGCGATTCGCTAACGCTGCGCCTGGCGCCTTCCGGCGGCAGCGCCTTCCCCATGGAAACGGCGATGAACGCCGACTGGCGGCTTTTCGTCAACATCATGCGCTTTGACGGCGCGCCCGACGCCCCTGTGGCGCTTGAGGCAGACTGGAGCCTGACAACGCCCTACGGCGAAGTGCTGCGCCACGGGCGCTTCAAGGATACGCTCAAGGCAGGGCCGGAGCTCAGCGGCATGGTCGCGGCCATGGGGCGCCTGTTGGATACTTTTGGCGCGCAGCTTGAGCGCGAAATCAGCACGCTGCCCGCTCCCAGGCGCTGATGAAAATTTGAGCCAGGGCACATTTCCCCTTGCATTCCGCATTAAAAGTTGGCATACTATTCTCTTACACCGTCAAACGGCACACGAAAAAAGGGGGCGCACTGGTTTCGACGGGGTTGCAGAAGCCGTAATGGCAGGCCGAGGCGCCGCTGGCCTCGTAAAAAGCGGCAACAATGTAATTGCCAACGACGATTACGCTTACGCCTGCGCTGCCTAGGCAGCAGGGCACCTGGTCACCTCGGTGGCCACGTCGATCCGACTGACGCCTGATACGTCGGTGAGGCGCAAATTCATCGGGCTGGCGTTTGCCTGCGCTTGCTGGGGCAACCGTGAGATCCTGCAGGAAGCTGGCGCTGCGTGTCCTGATTGGCGGACCCACGCGGGGCGAGACGCAAAGCCAATCTAAGCCTGTAGAAGTTGCGCGTGGATCTTTCTCGGACGCGGGTTCGATTCCCGCCGCCTCCACCATCAACAAGCCCCAAAAGCCCCGCAAGGCAGCAAACGCCTTGCGGGGCTTTTGCTTTATGGAGGGTAAGCCACGGATGTTTTCCACATTCCCCGCGCGCCAGAATGAGCCGGAGCGCAGGCAAGCATGCAGCCCCATGCTTTTCCGGCGGTGGAATACGTTGTCCTGCTGGCTTATGCTGGCTCCCAGGGGTTTACAATATTCAGGCAATGGCATATCTGTTTAACGTACTACGCAGAAAGGACAGGTTTGCCATGATCCGATCTTTTGCCTGCCGCGAGACAGAACATCTTTACCTGACGGGAAAAAGCAGAAAGTTCCAATCCTGTGCCAAAGCGGCGCTTAGAAAACTTGATCAGCTCCAGGTTGCCGTAGACCTTAACGATTTGCGCATCCCTCCCGGCAATCACCTTGAAGCGCTTTGGGGAGACAGGGCCGGGCAGCACAGCATACGCATCAACGATCAATGGCGCGTCTGCTTCAGATGGGAAGGCGAAAATGCCTTTGACGTGGAAATTGTGGACTACCATTAGGAGGAAAGCCATGCAGAAAATGGAACGCCTCTTCACGCATCCGGGGGAAATGCTGCGTGAAGAATTTATGAAGCCCATGGGGCTCTCCGCCAACGCCCTTGCCATTGCGCTCTGCGTCCCCCTTTCCAGAATCATTGACATCATCCATGAACGCAGGGGGATCACTCCTGACACCAGCATCAGGCTGGCGCGCTATTTCGGAACCTCAGAACGCTTCTGGACAAACCTGCAGGCTGAATACGAGCTCTCCGTCCTTCGCCTGACAAGAAAAAAAGACTTTGAAAGGATCGTCCCTGCCCGCCAGGCACAGGATATGCCTGCAACAGCCTGACTGCGTGGATCTCTCCCGGACGCAGGTTCGATTCCCGCCGCCTCCTCCAAACTCAAATGCCAGAAAGTCCCGTAAGGTCTCAAAAGCCTTGCGGGGCTTATGTTTTATGGGAGCTTGAAGGATGCGGCGTTGCCTGCCCCTTCCTTTTCGCCTGGGGCACTGCCTCCTCTTAAA
>JAGADT010000032.1 GCA_017613475.1 Desulfovibrionaceae bacterium
TAGGACATCAGGTAGGCGTTCTGCGGGGTGATGGCTTCCGTAATCTTGGGTTCAGGCGCATAGATGACCCTGCCCGTGCTGTCCCTGACTTCAAGGATCAGCCGGGCCTGCGCCCTTTTGCCGCCGTTGGCAAACGCCGTATACGCTTCCGCCATATTGAGCGGCACAACTTCCACCGCGCCCAGGCTGATGGAAAGGTAGGGAGGAAAATCCGATGTAAGGCCAAGGTCCTTGGCACGCTTAATAACCTTATTCACGCCGATCTGCTGGGCCAGGCGAACACTGCACAGATTGCGTGAAAGCGCCAGAGCCGTGCGCATCGTCAGGGCGCCCTTGAAGGTTTTTTCAAAATTCATCGGCTTCCAGACAGCGCCGGTGTTCTGGTCCACAATGGTCAGGGGCGTATCCATCACAATGCTGACCGGCGTCATGCCGTTATCCAGCGCCGCGGAATAGACCACGGGCTTGAATGAAGAGCCTGGCTGGCGCCTGGCCTGCGTCGCGCGGTTGAACTGTGTTTCCTTAAAGCTGTAGCCGCCGCACATGGCCACAACATCCCCGGTTGCCGCCTCCATGGAAACCAGCGCCCCCTGCACTTCAGGCATTTGCTGAAGCTTGAGGGCAATAGGCTTGTCAGGGCGCTGGGCCTTGGGATCATACGAGGCAGGCTCCTTGGATTTAGGGTCGGAAGAAGGCAGGGCAGAAACCCAAACGACATCGCCCGGCGCCACAACGGTGCGCACGCTCTTCACACCGGCAGAGGCAGCCCTGGCGTTGAGGTGGCGCGCCCAGGAAAGGGAAGAAGGCGAAATCAGCCCCCTGTAGGCACCCATGCGCACCTGGATTTCCCCGCCCTTCACACTGGTTACAACAGCCTTCACCCATTCCCCGCCGGCAAGCTGTTCAGGAGAAAAGGCCTGCTGCTCGCAGAACTTCTCGATTTCAGACGCGGAAAGGCGCGCCAGGGGACCATGCCAGCCATGCCTCCTGTCCGCAGCCTCAAGCCCGCGCTTCAATGCCGCATCAGCCGCTTTCTGCATGGAGGGCACCATGGCCGTACGCACGGTCAAACCCAAATCCGTAACCGCCTGGTCGCCGTAAAAGGGCAGCTTCAGCCCCAGGGCTTTCGCGTTTTTGCTGTTGAAGATTTCAGAGAGCTGCCGGCGGACTTCTTCAATATACCACGCGGCGTAGCTTTCCCCGCCTTCCGGCATGGACTGAAATCGAAGCTCCTCGCGGCGCGCCTGCTCATACTGGGGCAGCGTGATCATGCCTACCTCAAGCATGCGGTTCAGGACATGCAGCTGCCTAAGCTTCGCCGCCTCAAAATGGCGCAGGGGATTGTAGGCCGTCGGCGCCTGGGGCAATCCGGCAATCAACGCCGATTCCGCCAGGGAAAGATCCTTGGCATGCTTGCCAAAGTAGGTCCTCGCTGCGGCTTCAACCCCGTAGGCGCCCGCTCCAAGGAATGACTGGTTCAAATAGATGGCAAGGATTTCGTCCTTGCTGAGGTATTTTTCCAGGCGGTAGGCCAGGAGCGCTTCCTTAAGCTTGCGCTCATAGGTCCTTTCAGAGGTCAAAATCAGGCGCTTGATGACCTGCTGCGTAATGGTGCTGCCGCCCTGCGTGTGCCTGCCTGATTTAAGGTTGACCAAAAAAGCGCGCAGGATGGCCAGGGGATCAACCCCCTTGTGCGAATAAAAATCGGCGTCTTCAACGGCCAGCAGAGCCTTGGGCAGCCAGGGCGACATTTCGCTCAGCGGAACCACATAGCGCTTTTCGTTGTACACGACGCCCATCAGGCTGCCGTCGCGCGCCAGGATTGTTGTCGCCTGCGGCGGCGCATAATCGCTCAGGCGCGTAAATTCAGGCAAATCCGAAGAGGCCCATTCATAAATGGCGAAAGCGACTATCCCGCCCACAACCAGCAGGGTCAACAACAGCATGCAGAGGCTCAGCAAAAACTTCTTCATGTCAGGACAATTATCATGCTTCCAGCCAAAAGTAAAAGGGAAACAGGGCAGCCCATCCATCCGGGACTTCACGCCGATGCTTGTTTTTGCACTTCACCACGGCTATGCTCCAAGCCAGCACCCTGCATATAGGAGATGACGCATGGCGATCGCCGGACTTGGCACAGACCTTGTGGAACTGGCACGCATTGAAAAGGCGCTTTCCCGCTTTGAAGAAAGGCTGCTTGCCCATATTCTCCACCCCGCGGAGCAAAGGCTGATGCCCTGCAGCGGCAAAGCCCGCACAGCCTTTGCAGCTTCGCGCTTCGCCGTAAAGGAAGCCGCCGCCAAAGCCCTGGGCACAGGCTTTGCTTCCGGCGTTGTGCCCACGGATATCGAAACAGCCAGCCTGCCTTCAGGCGCGCCCATCCTGCGCCTGCACGGCGCCGCCTTAAGCAGGGCTAAGGCGCTCGGTGTCTGCGCCTGCCACCTTTCCATCACCCACAGCGCAACCCATGCCATGGCTGTGGTGATACTGGAATCCAATGCGGTCCTTCAGGATGAACTGATAGAAGATATGGAAAGCACGGCAGAATTAAATGATGAATAAAGGCGGCAATGCCGCTCCATCACCCACAGCGCAAACCCACGCCATGGCTGTGCTTATTCTGGAAAGCGCCCGGGACCCTTCCCACATCCTTGAGGGCGAAACATAAGGAAGGCAGGGCTGAACTGCCACAGGCTAAAA
>JAGADT010000033.1 GCA_017613475.1 Desulfovibrionaceae bacterium
AGGCCACACGGCTCAAAGGGCCGGGGACAGAAGCCCGGGCCTCGGCCTTCTCCACCTTTTCCACTGCAGCTGGTTCCTGTATAGCTGGTTCCTGTACGGCGGGTTCCTGCTGGCTGGCGGATCCTTCCGCCCACGCAGGCGCTAAGCCTCCTAAAAAGAACGCTGGCAATATGCCGCACGCCAGGCCCAGTAGGGAAAGCAAATGGCGTTTTACTGTTTTGCCGCTGGTTTGATATCGCATGTGCGCCTCCTTTTGCTATGGACAACGTGCCATTTTTTGCCTACTTTACTGGCTAGCGTCAAAACGTCAACCCGGACGATCCCGTCCATCCATTGCCATGCAAACAGACAATAATTACGACGAATTGCCCGAAATGCCTACGCTTGGCCAGCAGATCAGGCGCTGGCTTGGCATACTGCTCCTGCTCTGCCTGACCATTTTTGTTGTGCTGGGCCTCTATGCTGTTTGGACAGCCTGGAAGCTATGGACCAACTGCTCCGTTTCCGAACCTTTCTCCGTTGCTGAAAACGCTCCCAGCGCCTCAGCGCCCCCCTCCTTCTGGAACACCCAGCAGGGAACGGGAAACAACGCCGGCGGGCAGGAAATCCACGGTTCCCTGTTCCCCAACCAGGCGGAACAGCCTGCCCCTGCCCAGACTTCCGCAGAATCAGGCAGCCCAGCGGAAACAGGCGGCCAGCTTGCGGCAGCGCCAGCCGGCACGCCGCCTGCTGAAAGCAGCACAGACAACGGCAAAGCTACCCAGGCAAGCGCTTCCGCTCCCTCCCAGCCCGCGGACAGCGCAGCAGCGGAAGGCACCCTGCAGGCCAGCGCAAGCATTGCCGCTCCCGCCGCCTCTCCAAAAGCGAAGGCAGAAAAAACAGAGCCCGCCGCAGGCACGCCCCCAAAAGCAGCCCAGCAGCCGCAGAAGCAAACGCCGCCTGCCCCGGCGCAAAAGGATGCCGCGAAAAACAGGCAAACAGCCGCGGAAGCAGCCACAGCGCCTGCCAAGCGTGATGCCAAGCCGCAAGCGGCAAAACAAAAAGCTGAGGTCCAGCAGCCCCCAGCCAAGGCTGCGGCCCAAACGCCCGCCCAGGCCAAGCAGGACGCAGGCGCAAAGCCCGCCGAAACGGCCCAAAAAGCAACTACGTCCGCTTCTGCCGGCATATCCACCCGCCTGAACGCTGGCGCGGATTCCGTTATCTTTATTATTTCTGGCCCGCCGCCGCTGAAAGGCCAGAGCTCGAAATTCGGCAACCGCGTTATCCTGGATCTCCAGGGTGCCTGGCGCATAGCGCCGGCACAGCCCAATTCAACGGCATTCCTCAAAAAAATCCGCACGGCTGTTCAGCCGTCCGGCACGACGCGGCTGGTCTTTGACCTGGCCAAAGAGCCTTCCTCCTGGCGCCTCATCCAGTCCAATCCCGGAACGCTGGAAGTAAGGATCTCCAAATAAAAGCCGCTGACAGACAAAGGCGCGGGGCAGCTCAAAGAGCATATCCCCGCGCCTTTTCCTTTATCGCCAGCCAGAGGGCAATTCCTCCGGCAGGCATGGCATCGTGAAAAAAGCCGTTTATTTAGCGGCGGCCTTGCGCTCCATCTCTAAACGACGGTGATACGCGGCGGTTTGCCGCTCTTCTTCCATCCGCCTGTTTTCTTCCGCCCAGCGCTGCGCCTCGCGCTTTTCCTCAAGCCGGCGTTTCTTTTCGGCTTTCTCGCGCTCCTCGCGTTTTTGTTCCTCAGCGCGCCCTTCTTTGTATCCCTCTCCAAACGAATCCATTTTGCTTCCTATCTTGGCGCCAGCCACGCCCACGGTTTTTCCCATGTAGTTGCAGGCCATGCAGGAAGCGGAAAACATCACGCACAATGCAAGCAAAAACACTTTCTTCATGAACAGTGTCTCCAAATGTCAAATTCATGTTCAGGATAAAAAAAGCGCCGCGGACCATGCAGAACGAACCGCGGTGCTATTCATCACATAAAAACATCATTAACGGCCATTGATGTCCGCAGCGGCTAACACAGGAATGCCCTCTTTCGTTAAAAAGTCGATGGCTTCATCCGTCTTATCGAAGCGGAAAATCATGGTCGCATTCTGCCCACCGCACTGCACAAAGGCATACATGTACTCAACATTGACGCCATGCACAGACAGGGTCTGCAAAATGCCGTTCAATCCGCCGGGGACATCGCTTACCTCAACAGCCACGACCTTTGTGCGGCTTACGGTGAAACCGGAATTTTTCAGCAAGTCCGCAGCGCGTTCCGTATCATTAACAATCAGGCGCAGTATTCCAAAATCGGACGTATCCGCCAAGGAAAGCGCCCTGATGTTGATGCCGGCATCCGCCAGGACTTTCGTCACCTCTGCCATGCGTCCGGGCTTATTTTCAAGGAAAATGGAAAGCTGCTCAACCTTCATTGGTGGAACCTCCAAAATGAAACGTGCAAAAAATTTCCAAAGGAATCTGAAGATGCCAGGGAAAATTATTCCTTCTTTTCGTCTTTTCCAGGAGTAATGTCGATATTGTCCGGTTCGGAGCTGGCCTTTTTGAAATTACGGATGGCACGCCCAAGCCCGCCGCCTATTTCCGGAAGCTTGTTCGCGCCCAAAAGGACAACGGCAACCAAGAGGATGACAAGCAGCTCCTGCATTCCTATACCAAACATGACTGCCTCCAATAAAGCAGCGCTTTGTAAAGCCTGCTTTCATTAAAAATTAGCTGAATGAGGTAAAAAAAGCAAGCTGCCCGCTTTTATCCGCACACTATGGGGTTAGGCTGGCAACACAAACACAGCCATGCGTTCAGCCGCGCCTTGCCTCGGCAGCGCGAAAAACACGCCAGCTGTCAAGCATCTGCAGGATAAGCGCCAGCCAGATGGCGGAAAACGTGATTAAAGCCGCTGGCGTCAAAGGCTCCTTATACAGGAACACGCCTATCAAAAAGGAGCCTGACGGAGAAAGAAACTGGATAAAGCCCATTGTAATCAGGCGGATGCGCCTGGCCCCATAGGCATAAAGCCCCAGGGGAAGCGCCGTAACAACGCCCGTGCCCAAAAGCAGCAGGCCTTCGCGCCATGAAGGAGAAACCAAAAAGCCGTGCCCGCGCAAGCCCTGGTATAAAATCCAGCTCAAGGCAACAGGCGCAAGGAGCATTGTTTCCATAAAAAGGCCGGGCAAAGCCTCTATGGATACCGTTTTGCGGATAAATCCATAGAGCGCGAAGGATGTGGCAAGCCACAGGCCGAGCCAGGGAAACGCGCCATAGCAAATCACCGCGTACATGACCCCCAGAAGCGCCACGGCAAAAGCCGCCATTTGAAGGCGGGAAATCCGTTCCCTCAAAATCAGGCATCCCAAGGCCACATTGCATAAAGGCGACATGTAGTAGCCAAGGCTCGTTTCCAAAATCCTTCCATTATTCACAGCCCAGATATAGCCAAACCAGTTTAAGGCGATAAGCAGCGTGCTGCATACCATCCGCCGCAGGACCCTGCCATTCTGAAATGCCGGGATAATCTCCTTCCAGGAATGGCACATTACCGTCACCGGCAGCAGAACCACAAAGGAACTCACCATGCGGTAAGCCAAAATTTCATACGCGGGTATCGCCTGCAACTGCCGCCAATAAATGGCCAGCCCACCCCAAATGAGCGATGCAAGAACCGCCGCGCCAAAACCTTTTTTTGAAGCGTCAAACGCCATGCCTTTCTCCCTGCCTTCCTTTTGCAGCAACGGGAAACAGCATACTCACGCATCCCTGGCTTGGCAATGCGCATGAGCCGCTTACCCGGCAATAATACGCAGGCTCTTGTTTTTAGCGGATAAAAAGGCTAGGGAAAAAAAACTGCCTAACCGGCGTAAATTTCTATCGGATGGAAAGTCATGGACGATTCTAACGAAATCATTACGTTGAGCCCAGGCGCAAACGACACTTCTTCCCTGCCTCCCCTGGACCTTGAAGACCTCCCCGCCATCATGCAGGCAGCCTGCGCCAATGCAGGCTGGACTTCGCTCACGCCAGTGCAGCGCTACGCCCTGCCCTATATGCTGAAACAGGAAGACATCATGGTCCAATCGCGGACAGGCAGCGGAAAGACCGGCACCTACCTGCTCCCCATGCTTTCCACGCTGAATCCAGAGGCAGCGCTCCCGCAAGCCCTTATCCTGACCCCAACGCGGGAACTGGCCGTTCAAGTTGAAAAAGAAGCCAACAGGCTCTTTGCCGCTGCCGGCTTCAAGGTCATCGCCCTCTATGGCGGTGTTGGCTACGAAAAGCAGCTGGCAGCCCTAAGGCAGGGCGCCTCCATCATCATAGGCACGCCGGGCCGCATCCTGGACCATCTGCTGCGCCGCAGCCTCAGGCTTGACCAAATACAAATGCTTGTTTTCGATGAAGCGGACCGCATGCTTTCCATCGGCTTCTATCCGGATATGAAGCAAATTCAGCGCTACCTGCCCCAAACGCCCATCCATGCAACGCTTTTTTCCGCAACCTATCCGCCGCATGTGCTGCGCCTGGCAGGAGAATTCCTCCAAAAACCCACGTTGCTCTCTCTTTCCGGAGAGCAAATACACGTTGCTGAGGTGCAGCATGCCTTCTGCGAATGCAGCCCCATGGAAAAAGACAGGGTGCTGCTGCGGCTCATTGAAATTGAAAATCCGTCTTCCGCCATCATCTTTTGCAACACCAAGGCCAACGTCCATTTTGTCACTGCCGTGCTGCAGGGGTTTGGCCTGAACGCTGATGAGCTTTCCGCCGACCTAAACCAAAAGCAGCGGGAAGCCGTGCTCGACAGGCTGCGCAAAGGCCAGCTGCGCTTGCTTGTGGCCACGGACGTGGCGGCGCGCGGCATCGATATCCCTGAGCTTTCCCATGTTTTCCTTTATGAACCGCCGGAAGACCGCGAATCCTACATCCACAGGGCAGGACGGACAGGAAGGGCCGGCGCCGCAGGCATGGTCATTTCCCTTGTCGATGTCATGCAGCATCTCGAACTGAAGCGCATAGCGCAATTCTACAAAATTCCCCTGGCGCAAATCCCCGCGCCAAGCGAAGAAGAGGCTGATAAAGCCCTTGGCTGCAGGGTGCTGACCCTGCTTGAATCCCAGTACCGCAAATTAAACGGCCTTGAAAAGGAACGCATTGCCAGGCTGGAATCTTTGGCGCGCGCCCTTTCAGAGGATGCTGAACATACGCCATTGATGGCCATGCTTATCGACAGCGCCTATCAGCAGTGCCTCAACCCAAAAGACGTTCTGCCAGCAAAGGCTGGCCCAGAAGGATCCCAAGCACAAGGAAAAGAAAAAGCCAGGCGGCGGTCTAAGCGCACAACGAAAGCTGGCGGCGCCCTTCAGGAGCAGCCCGTGCA
>JAGADT010000034.1 GCA_017613475.1 Desulfovibrionaceae bacterium
GACGGAAGTGTGGCGCGGCGCCCCTAAAAAGCCGGCATAGCAAGCTCCTGCCGCCCAAGGTCACTCATGGGACGTCCTAAGCCCTCCGGGCACGCATTGAATAAAAGGGGCAATGCTTAGCGCTTGCCGCCAAAAAGCCCGCCCAGGATCCCGCGCAGGATGGATTTGCCGACCTCGCGGCCTATGGTCCGCGTAAGCGAGCGGCCAGTCTGCTTCAGCGCGTCATCCAGCATCCCCGCCGCGGAATTTTTGCGGGCTTTCTCCGCTTCGCGGCGGGCGCGGGCTTCTTCGCGCTCCTTCATCCTGGCGGCTTTTTCCTCTTCCTGGGCGCGGCGCAGGGCTTCCTTAACCTGCCTTGCCTCATCCTGCTTCTGCTGGTCCTGCATGGCACGGGCGGTCAACAGCTCGTAGGCGGATTCGCGGTCCACCGCCTCATCGTACGCGCCGGCCACCAGGGAATCCTGCATAACGGCCTGGCGCTCCGCGTCATCCACCGGCCCCACCTGCCCTTCCGGCGGCAGCACAAAGGCCCGCTCAACAGGCGCGGGCACACCCTTGCCATCCAAAAACGAAATCAGGGCTTCGCCAACGGCCAACTGCCCGATCACGTCCTCCGTATTGAAGGCGGGGTTGGCCCTGAAAGACTGGGCTGCCGCGCGCACAGCCTTCTGCTCTTTAGGCGTAAAGGCCCTGAGCGCGTGCTGCACGCGGTTGCCAAGCTGCGCGGCCACGGCATCCGGAATATCCACCGGGTTCTGCGTAACAAAATACACGCCCACCCCGCGCGAACGAATAAGCCGCACCACCTGCTCGATTTTTTCCAGCAGCACGTCCGGCGCGTTGCTGAAAAGCAGGTGCGCTTCATCAAAGAACAGCACAAGGCGGGGCAGGGGCGCGTCGCCGCGCTCTGGAAGCTGCTCAAAAAGCTCGGAAAGCAGCCACAAAAGCACGGTCGCGTACATGCGCGGGGAATTCATGAGCTTGTCCGCGGCAAGGATGCTGATAACCCCGCGGCCGTCCGCATCCGTCTGCATCAAATCGCCCATGTCCAGCGCGGGCTCGCCAAAAAAGAGGTCCGCTCCCTGCTCCTCAAGCTGGAGCAGCGAGCGCTGAATGGCGCCCACGCTGGCAGGGGAAATATTGCCGTAGCGCAGCTTGTACTCCATCCGCGCCTCGCCCGCATGCTGGGCCATGGCTCGCAGGTCCTTGAGGTCCAGAAGAAGCAGACCCTTGTCATCGGCAATATGGAAGATGGCGGACAAAACGCCGCTCTGCACCTCGCTCAAATTCATGAGCCGGGAAAGGAGGAGCGGGCCAAGCTGGCTGACCGTCGCGCGGACAGGGTGCCCCTTTTCCCCAAAAACATCCCAGAAGCACACGGGAAAGCCGCGGTTGGCATAGCCCTTTTCCCTAAGGCCAAGAAGCTCAATGCGCTCGGCAATCTTGCCTTTGGGTGCGCCTGCCTTGCACACGCCGGAAAGGTCGCCCTTGATGTCCGTCATAAAAACAGGAACGCCAAGCGAGCTGAAGGTTTCGGCCATGGTCTGGAGCGTTACGGTTTTGCCCGTGCCGGTGGCCCCGGCAATAAGCCCGTGGCGGTTGGCCATTTCAGGCAAAAGGTACAGGTCCTGCTTCTCACTGGCGGCAACAAAGGCGCGGCGGGCAGCATCAAGCATGGCAATTCTCCTTTGAGGCATGGCCTCCTTTATAACTTCATCCCTTCATTCAGCGTCCGGCGCCTAGATTCCCTGGCGGCGGCCCTAAGGTCAGCTACGGCATCGCTTTCATCCACAATTTCCTGCCCCAGCATCTCTTCAATAACATCCTCAAGGGAAAGCACGCCGGCGAGGCCCCCAAACTCATCCAGCACAACAAACAGGTGGTGCCTGGAGCCAAGGAACTTCTTGAGCATCCTGTCCAACGTCTGGCTTTCCAACACAAATTCCACGGACTGCATCAGGCTGCCAAGCGTGCACGAATCCCTCTTTTCGGCCATGGCCTTTGCGATGTGGCGGAAAAGCACAATGCCCACGATGTCTTCATTGTCATCATCGTATACGGGAATGCGGCTGTAGTTCCAAATGCCCGGGTGCCGGTAGGCCTCGGCCACCGTCATGCTTTCCGGCAGCGAAAAGACCATGGTCCGGGGCGTCATGATTTCATGCACGTGCTTGGAATCCAGCGTGAGGATATTGAGGATGGCGTCTTCCTCATAGGCCTGGATCTGCCCTGACCGCCTGGAAAGGCTGGCCAGCGCGCGGATATCTTCTTCCGTGGCCGCGGGATTATGCGCATTCCTTCGGGAAACCAGGCGCGTCAGGAGGCCTGAAAACCAGATGAACGGCAAAAACAGCACGACAAGACCCTTCAGGGGCCTTGCCATGACCCTGGCAATGGATGTGGAGCAGGTAACGCCCAGCGTCTTGGGAATGATTTCGCCAAAGGCCAGGATCAGGAGCGTAAAGATCGCCGCGAACCAGCCTGTTCCGGCCTCGCTGAGCGCCCCGGCGGCCAGCGCGCCGGCAAAGGAGGCTCCGGCTGTGTTGGCAATAGTGTTCAGCGTCAGCACAGCGGCAATGGGCCGGCTGACATCGCTCCTCAGTTCAGCAAGGATGCGGCCGCTGCCTGAACCTGCGGCGCGCAGCGTTTCTATGTGGGTCACAGGCACAGAATACAGCGCCGCCTCCATCATGGAGCACAGCGCGGAAACGAGGACAACGCCGCCTGCAGTAAGAATCAGTGTAAGCATACGCTGCACAGGCAAAAAACGCCCGCTCCTGGGGCATTGCCCCCTTTTATTTTTCTCCCTCTTACGCGCCCTGGGAGTCCTCTGCTCCTGCGCCTGAGTAAAAGCGCCAGCGGCGCCGCTTCAGGCGCCAAACAGCTCATCGGAATCCCAAAACAGGGTGACAGGGCCCCAGTTTACCAGAGAAACCTCCATGTATGCGCCAAACACGCCGCACTGCAGGCGTTCGCCAAGCCTCCCGCGCAGTTCCTCGACCAGCCGTTCATACAAGGTCCTGGCGGTATCCGGGGGCGCGGCATCATCAAAGCCGGGGCGGCGCCCGCGGCGGCAGTTCGCGTACAGGGTGAACTGGGAAACAAGGAGGAGCCCGCCTCCCGCGTCTTCCAGCGAGAGGTTCATTTTCCCCTTGTCATCAGAAAAGATCCGGACCTGGAGGAGCTTGTCGATCATGGCGCGCCAGGCCCTCGTGCCAGGCAGGCCAGGGCCGTCGCCGGAGCCAAAGCCAACCAGCACCACAAGTCCGGGGCCAATGCGGCCGGAAATTGCCTTTCCGCCACCGGGCGTTTCCGCAGCAACCTGCCCTTCAAGCACCCTCTGGATCAAAAAGCGCATCAGGCGTCCTTCTGCCCGGCTTCCTCAGCGGACCTGCGTTCTTCCTCCTCACGCAGCACCCGCCGCAGGACCTTGCCGACAAGGCTCTTGGGCAGCTCCTCGCGGAATTCTATGAGCCGCGGCACCTTGTATGACGCCAGCTTCTTGCGGCAGAAGGAAACGACCTCCGGGACCGTTAGCGTTTCGCCTTCCTTGGGCACGATGTAGGCCTTGATGGTTTCCCCGCGCGAACGGTGGCTTACGCCAACGGCAACGGCCTCGCGGATTTTGGGATGCTGGTGCAGGACTTCATCAATTTCACGCGGATACACATTGTACCCGCCAACGATGATCAGGTCTTTCTTGCGGTCCAGAATGTAAAAATAGCCGTCTTCGTCCATGGTGGCGATATCGCCGGTATGCAGCCAGCCATCGACCAGGGTCGCCGCCGTTTCCTCAGGCTGGTTCCAGTAGCCCTTCATGACCTGGGGACCGCGGATCACCAGCTCGCCGGACTGGCCGGGGGGAAGCACGGTGACGCCGTCCTTCATATCCACAATGCGGGCGTCGGTGCCCGGCAGCGGGCAGCCTATGGAACCCGCCTTATGCACCCCGTGGGGAGGGTTAATGTGCGTAACAGGGGAGGCCTCCGTAAGGCCAAAGCCCTCGATGATGGACACGCCCGTGACTTCCTCAAAGCGCTTCATCCATTCCAGAGGCATGGGCGCGGAGCCGGAAATGCACAGGCGGATGTCGCGCAGGCTCTCCTTATCCAGATTTTTCTGCTGGAGCAGGGAAATGTAAACGGAAGGCGCCCCGGGGAAAAAGGTGAAATGGTATTTTTTAAAGGCCTCCAGCATATCGCCCTGCACATAGCGCGGCATGGGCACAACCTTGCAGCCAATCCGCACGGCAAGCAGGAGGCACAAAGTCAGCCCGAACACATGGAAAAGGGGCATCAGCGCCAGCATGACCTGGTTTTCCCACTGCTCCTCGGTCTGCGCCCTGAAGGTCTGCTCCACTTGGGCCTGGAAGTTCCTGTGCGTCAGGATGGCGCCCTTGGAACGCCCCGTGGTGCCGCCGGTGTACTGGATCACGGCCGGCGTTTCAGCAGGGTTTTCCGCAGGGTCCGAAAGGCGCTCGGAACCGGAAAGCATATCTTTCCAGCGGACCACGCCCCTGCCGTCAAAAGGAATGTCCACCCAGCTCCCGTTACGGCGCGCAGAAAAGGCCTGGAGCCAGTTCATCGGGAAATCCAGGGAATCCATAATCCGGGTTACGTAGCAGACCTTCAGCCCCAGGGATTCGCGCAGGGAGGAAATTTTGGACCAGAACACATCCAGAAGGATCATGTGCTCCACGCCGGCGTCCTTAACCAGGTGCGTGAGCTCCGATTCCATGTACAGGGGGTTGGTCATCACGGCAACGGCGCCGGCCTTCTGCACGCCCCAAAAGGCAATGAAGCTCTGCGGAAGGTTGGGCAGCATGATGGCAACCCTGTCCCCCTTCCCTACCCCGTGCCTGCGCAGGGACGCCGCGAAGATTTCCGCCTTTTTCTTCAGCCCGGCAAAGGTGATGCTCTGGTTCTGGAAGGTCACGGCCACGCGCTTGGGCCAGCGGCCCGCAGCCTCATCAAGCAAATCCGTGATCGGCCCTTCGGGCACGGTAATATCATGCGGCATGGCCTCGTCGTAATGCGCATACCAGGGACGCTTGGCATTTGGCTCTAAAAACGAGAAGGGCTGCTTCATACGGATTCTCTCTGATATCAGGCTCCGGCTTGCATAAGCCGGGCAAAGAATTGAATGGGAATGGTGAACAGATACGGTCTTTTCACGCAAAAAACAAGGCTTGGGCTACCCGCGGGTCTGGCGCCCCGTGGCAACGGCCACGGACTTGATGCCCTGGCAGCTTCCTGTAAAGCCAAGCCCTTCTTCCGTAGTGGCCTTTACGTTGACGCTTTCCACGCCAAGACCAAGAAGACGGGCAAGGTTTTTGCGGATTTCCTCACGGTGAGGCCCAACCTTGGGGCGCTGCGCGATAACGGTCACATCCACATGCTCCAGGCTGAAGCCCTTTTCCCTTGCAAGGGTCATCACCTCATCCAGCAGGACGCAGGAAGAAACGTTATCCAGAGCCGGGTCCGCATCTGGGAAAAGCTGGCCGATATCGCCGCCGCCCACGCAGCCCAGGAGGGCATCCATCAGGGCATGCAGCAGCACATCCCCGTCAGAATGCGCCCGCACGGCAAAGCCGCCCTCAGGAACAGCAACGCCCCCCAGCCTGAGCGGCCTTGCCCTCGCTTCCTCAGGATCCGTGTAGGCATGGACATCGTACCCATAGCCCACGCGGACCACCGACGGAGCAGATTTTTCTTCCAGCATCGCCAAATCCTCTGCCCGTGTGATTTTTGCATTGCCGGGCTCACCTTCCACCAGGCGCACAGGCACGCCGCAGCGCTCCAGCAGCATGGCGTCATCCGTAACATCCCAGCCTTCATTCAGGGCCCTGGCATGGGAGGCGCGCAGAGTGACAAGCAAAAAGCCCTGGGGCGTCTGCACAGCCTTAAGCGTTTCCCTGTCAGGCGTATGCGCGACCTCTCCGTCCCGCACAACCTTGATGGTATCCGTCACAGGGATTCCAGGGATCACTCCCGCTGCGCCTTTTTCCAGCTCATCCAGCACCCTGTTGCAGAGCGCGGGCGAAGCAAACGGGCGCGCCGCATCATGGATAAGCACATGGGTTGCCTCATCCGGCAGGGCTGCAAGCCCATTGCACACGGAATCCTGCCGCCGTTTTCCGCCGGCAGCAAAGCGGCACGGAAGGCCCAGGGAAGCCTTTGCCGACAAGGCGGCAGCCCTGGCCCGCTCCTCTGCAAGCAGCGCCTCAGGGAAAACAAACACAAGGCCCTTCAGCCTGGCGCAGCGGGCCAAAAGCAGGGCCGAGGCCCAGTACAGCGGTGCGCCGCGCCATGCAAGAAACTGCTTGGATACGCCGCCGGAAGCGGAAAGCAGGCGTTCTCCGCGGCCTGCCGCCACAATAATTCCCCATGCGTTCATCCAGACCCCCATGAAGCGCCGCCTGGCAGGGCGCCAGGCATGCCCGAAACGCGCCTGTGCCCGGCGCGCCGCGATTTTTGCACAAACAAAAGGCGCACCGCGTTAAAAAAACGGATGCGCCAAAAAAACTACAGGCTGGCCCCCGAGAGGCGGGACAAAACCTCGGGCTGCGGCAAAGAGGTCTGCTCGCCGCTGTCCATATCTTTCAAGGTGACAGTGCCGGCGGCAAATTCGTCCGTGCCCAGGATCAGGGCATAGCGGGCGCCGGATTTGCCGGCCTGCCGCATGGAGCTCTTCATGCTCCTGGCGGTGAAGCCCATTTCCCCGGTCAGGCCGGCGTCGCGCAGCTTCTGGACCAGCAGGAAAGCGTCATCCCTGGCGGCCTCGTCCAGGACAGCCATGTAAAAATCAGGGCGGGCAGGCGTTCTTTCAGGCATCAGGAGGGCAAGGCGCTCCATGCCGCAGGCAAAGCCGAGCCCCGGCGTTGCGGGGCCGCCCAGCTGGGAAATCAGCCCGTCGTAGCGGCCGCCCCCGGCCACGGTCCCCTGGGCGCCGATCTGGTCAGAAACGATTTCAAAGGTTGTGCGCACATAATAATCCAGCCCGCGCACCAGCCTGTGATTGACCACATAGGGCACGCCGGCCTTTTCCAGCAGGCGCAGCACCGTTTCAAAATGCGCGCGGCAGTCGGGGCAGTTGGCATCAAGGATGTGCGGGGCGTCAGCCGTCAGCTCCTTGCAGCCGGGGACCTTGCAGTCCAGCACACGCAGGGGGTTGGTTTCCATGCGCCGGCGGCAGTCTTCGCAAAGCCCGTCCTGCGGCAGGGAACAAAGCCACTGATGCAGGCGCTCACGATACACGGGGCGGCAGGAGGGGCAGCCCAGGGAATTGACCTGCAGAGACAAATCCTTCAAATCCAGGGCCGTCAGAAAACGCATGGCCATGATGAGCAGCTCGGCATCCGCCGCCGGCTCCACGGGGCCCAGGCATTCGCAGTTCAGCTGATGGAACTGGCGCAGGCGCCCTTTCTGGGGGCGCTCATAGCGGAACATGGGGCCGGTGGTGAAAACCTTGGTTACGGCATCGGGCGCGCACCGCCCGTGCTCAATGCAGGCGCGCATGACGCCGGCAGTCGCCTCAGGGCGCATGGTCAGGGAACGCCCCTTGCGGTCGGGGAAGGTGTACATTTCCTTCTGCACCACATCAGTTTCCGTGCCGATGCCCCTGCAGAAAAGCTCGGTATGCTCAAGCACCGGCGTTCTCAGCTCAGTATAGCCGTAACGAAAAAAAATCTCCCTGGCGACGCGCTCAATATAGGTAAACGTATCGCTCTCGGGAGAAAAACGGTCCTCAAAACCCTTGATGGCGGTAAGTGTGCTCATGGTGGATTTGTCCAGTTGGAATATAAAATTTCCCCAAAAAAATTTATTTTATCCCGCAGATCCTAAAATGTCAAAACATCATGGCGGACAGCGCCTGAAAACAGGAAGGGGATTCCCGCAATTTTTTGCAAAGGCGCTTTCCAGTCCTTGCCAAGCGCCCCGTCTAAAGCTACCTTAAACAACCCGCCGGTCCTTCCGGCGCGGGAGGCCGGAAGCACACCGCAAGCCGGCGCTACTTCAAGGAAAACACGGTATGTCACGTATTGAAATTCTAGAAGAACGCTGCAAGGGCTGCCTGCTGTGCACCGAGGCGTGCCCCAAGCAGCTTATCCGCCGGTCGGAACACTTCAACCGGCATGGCTATCTTGTGGCGGAATTTTCGGATGAGTCCGGCAGCTCGTGCACTGGCTGCGCCTCCTGCGCCGTGATGTGCCCTGATGTGGCCATCCGCGTTTACCGCACGCAAAAAAGCGGAAAAGGGGATAAGGCATGAGCGACGAACGCATTCTCATCAAAGGCAATGAAGCCGTAGCCTACGCCGCTGTTTCAGCCGGCTGCAAATGCTTTTTCGGCTACCCCATCACCCCGCAGAACGAAATCCCGGAAGTGCTCTCCAAAATCCTCCCCGAAAGCGGCGGGGAATTTGTGCAGGCCGAAAGCGAAGTGGGCTCGGCCAACATGCTTCTGGGGGCCGGAGCCTGCGGCGTGCGCGCCATGACTTCAACCTCAGGCCCCGGCATTGACCTCATGCAGGAGGGCATTTCCTACATGATCGGCAGCCAGATTCCGGCTGTCATCGTCAACATGAGCCGCGGCGGCCCGGGCCTTGGCAGCATCGACGCCTCCCAGGCAGACTATTTCCAGGCCACGCGCGGCGGCTCCCACGGCGCCGGGCGCACCTTTGTCTTTGCGCCCTCCACCTGCCAGGAATGCTACGACATGGTGCAGGATGCCTTTGACATCGCCTTCAAATACCGCACCCCCGTGCTCGTATTGGGCGACGCCATCATCGGCCAGCTCAAGGAGCCGGTGCTGCGCCATGCCCCGCGCAATAAGCAGGATGACAAGGCCGAAGGCTGGCGCGTTGAAGGCATGGGCGACCGCGCCCCGCGCCTGCTGAAGTCTGTCTACCTTGAAGACGGCGCCCTTGCCGCGCGCAACGAAATGCTTGAGGCCAAATACAAGGCCATGCGCGCCGACATCCGCGTGGAAACCATTGACACCGAAGACGCGGACCTCGTGGTTGTGGCCTTCGGCTCCATGGGCCGCATTGCCAGGAGCGCCGTCCAGCTCGCCCGCGAAGCCGGGCACAAGGTCGGCCTTTTCCGCCCGCAGACGCTGTTCCCCTTCCCCTCAGAGCAGCTTGAAGAGCTGGCAAAGCAAGGAAAGCGCTTCCTTGTTATCGAACAGAACGCGGGGCAGATGCTCGACGACGTGCGCCTGGCCATCCGACATTACGCCGACGCCGACTTCTTCGGCGTCATGCCCGGCATTTTCGTAGACGCGGAAGAACTCCTCACGCCCATTCTCGAACGCATGGGAGGTGCGAAATGAGCATCCAGCCAGGTGAAAAACTGGTCTTCGGCGCGCCGTCCACCCTTTCAGACAGGCTCACCCACTACTGTCCCGGCTGCCACCACGGCATCGGCACCCGGCTTGTGGCGGAAGTGCTGGAAGAATTCGGCTGCATCAAGGAAACCATAGGCGTGGCCTCCGTGGGCTGCTCCGTGTTCACATACAATTACATTGTGGCAGACTGGGTGGAAGCCGCCCACGGCCGCGCCTGCGCAACCGCCACCGGCGTCAAGCGCGCGCGGCCTGACCGCATGGTCTTCACCTACCAGGGCGACGGCGACCTTGCCGCCATTGGCTTCAACGAATCCGTCCAGGCTGCCAACCGCGGCGAGCACATCACCGTCATTTTCGTCAACAACACTATTTACGGCATGACCGGCGGGCAGATGGCGCCGACTTCCCTCATCGGCCAGAAAACCACAACCTCTCCGCGCGGGCGCAACCCGAAGAAAGAAGGCGCCCCCCTGCGCATGGCCGAGCTCCTCGCCCCGCTGGACGGCGTGGCCTTCTCCGCCCGCTGCGCGATGGATTCCGTAGCCCATGTCAACGCCGCCAAACGCGCCATCCGCAAGGCTTTTGACGTGCAGCGCCAAAACCTCGGCTTTGGCTTTGTGGAGCTGCTTTCCGGCTGCCCCACGAACCTGCACATGGATCCCCTTTCAGCCAACCGCCGCGTGCGGGAAGAAATGATCCCCTACTTCCCCCTTGGCGTATTCAAAGATGTCACCGCTAACGAAAAGGCAGGCGCCTAATGGCTTACCACAATGTCATCATGGCCGGCTTCGGCGGGCAGGGCGTCATGCTCATCGGCAACCTCCTTGCCCAGGCCGGCATGGAAGAAGGGCTCAACGCAACCTTCATCCCTGTCTACGGCGTAGAAATGCGGGGCGGCACGGCCAACTGCACGGTGGTTGTTTCCAGTGATCCTGTCGGCTCCCCCATCATCAAGCGCCCGCTGGCGACCATCATCATGAACCTCCCCTCGCTGGAAAAATTCCAGCCGAGGCTCCACCCGGACGGCGTGCAGATCGTCAATGCGTCCCTCATTGAAAAATCGAATCTGGACCCCGCCAAAAAGACCGTGTTCATTCCCGCCAACGACATGGCCAACGAACTGGGCGCCCCCAAGCTGGCAAACATGGTCGCCCTGGGCGCCTACATCAAGGCGACCGGCTGCCTGCCCATTGAGGCAGTGGAACGTGCGCTGAACCACACCATTTCCAGCCACTACGCGCACCTTATTCCGCTGAACGCCAAAGCCCTGCAGGCCGGCTACAGCTTCAAGGGCTAACCCGCCCCGCAGGCAGACTCAGGCTTAGCCAAAGGACTCAAAAGGCACGGATTTCCATTCCGTGCCTTTTCTTTTGTATTGACTTTTATCATTTGGTCAATTAACAGAAATATTTTCTTATTCAGGCAAGCTGCCTGTCCCAAGACAGAGAACCCTTATTTTCCTGAAACAGCGCAGATTTCCTACTGGACAGACGTTCCTGACGTCTTATATCCACAAACGGAATCCGCTTACCCTGCGAGGAGGCTCGTATGGCGCACATCACTGTTGAAGACTGCCAGGAACGCATCGGGAATCGTTTTCTGCTTGTCCAGATGACCATCAAGCGGGTTCAGCAATTCCGCGAAGGCTACGAGGCACTGGTTCCTTCCACAAACAAGGAAATCGTGACGGCCCTGCGCGAAATCGCTGCCGGCAAGGTCCTTCCCGAAGACATGAGCCAATATACCGACACAACGGCCGAACAGCAAAATCCTAACGGCTAAGCCCCGCCGCGGCCCATGCCCAGTGAAGCCGCGCATGCATCGGCGAAGCCGTTTTTGCCCCGTTCCGCCGGTACCGCCCCTTAATTTGCCATGACCCAACGCGATTACTACGAAATCCTTGAGGTGGAACGCACCGCCTCCGCCGACGAAATCAAACGGGCCTACCGCAAAATGGCCCTCAAGTACCACCCCGACCACAATCCCGGTGATGCCGAAGCCGAAAAGCGCTTCAAGGAAGCTGCTGAAGCCTACGAAATTCTCCGCGACCCCGATAAACGCGCCCGCTACGACCAATACGGCCATGCCGGTGTCAACGGAGGCGGCAATTCCTTTGGCGGCTTTTCCTCCACTGAGGATATTTTCGCCCACTTCGGGGACATTTTCGGCGACATTTTCGGCTTTGGCGGCATGGGCGGGGCCAGGCGCGGGGGGCCGCGGGCGGAAGCCGGGGCGGATTTGCGCTACAACCTGACCATCTCCTTTGAGCAGGCGGCGCGCGGCACGGAAATGACGCTGACCATCCCCCGGCAGGCCACATGCCAGGAATGCGGCGGCTCAGGCGCTGCCAAGGGCTCAACGCGCGACACATGCCCGCAGTGCCACGGCTCAGGCCAGGTGCGCCATGCCCAGGGCTTTTTCCAATTCGCCGTGACCTGCCCCAAATGCAAGGGCGCCGGCAGCATTGTCAGCCGGCCGTGCCCCAAATGCAAAGGGACAGGGCGCACCAGGGAAACCCAGGAACTTTCCGTAAAAATCCCCGCGGGCGTTGATTCAGGCACGCGGCTCCGCCTGCGCAATGAAGGCGAGGCCGGCGTTCACGGCGGACCCAACGGCGACCTTTACGTTTTCCTTACTGTTGAAAAAAGCAAAAAATTCCGCAGGGAAGGGCAGGACCTGCTGGTAACCCGCGATATCACCTTCCCCCAGGCAGCCCTGGGCACCAAGCTGGAAATAGAAGGGCTGGACGGCCCCCTGGAACTCAAGGTTCCCAAAGGCACGCAGAGCGGCTCCGTATTCAAGATCCCCCACGAAGGCCTCCCGTATGTCGGCCAGGCTAACAAAGGCGACCTCCTGGTAGAAATCCGTGTTGTCACCCCCACGCATTTGACCAGCCGACAGGAAGAGCTGCTCCGCGAGTTTGAACAAACGGAAGAGGGGAACCCAATCTCCAAAGTCAAGAAAGCCGCCAAGAAGCTGTTCAGCGGAAAGAAATCCTGATCCGCGATTTTCCCATACAAGAAAAGCGCCAGACCAATGGTCCGGCGCTTTTTCGTTTGAGATGAAGAGCCGCTCAATGCGCGGCTAAATCCCCTGCCTTAACGGCGGTCCCCAAGCAGGCGGAGACTGGCCAGGAAGAGGTTGACAAAATCAAGGTACAGGGTCAGGGCGCCAAGCAAGGCTCCGCGGCGGACAGCCGTGCCGTCCCCGTACATGCCGGAGCCAAAAGACAAGAGCTTCTGCGTGTCAAACGCCGTGAGCCCGGTGAACACAATCACGCAGATCACGCTCAGCACAAAATCCATCATGGCGCTGTGAAGGAACAAATTGACGATCGAGGCGATGATGATGCCTATCAGCCCCATGAACATGAAGCTGCCCATCGAGGTCAGGTCGCGCTTGGTCACGGCGCCGTACAGGCTCATGCACCCAAACAGCCCGCCCGTAACCGCAAAGGCCGCGAACACGGACGCGCCTGTATACACCAGGAGGACAGGGGAAAGGAAGCAGCCCATCAGCACGCTGTAGGCAATAAACAGCGCCGTCGCCGCTCCTGAAGAAAGGCGGCTGATCATGCCGGAAAGGACCATGGGCAGCGCGATAACGGCAATGCCCAGCACAACAAGGCCCACGGTGTTGCCAAAAAGGAGACTGAGCAGCGCAGGCGTGGACGCGACCATCCAGGCCGAAGCCGCCGTAAGGAGCAGCCCTACGGTCATCCAGTTATACACATGACGCATGTACCTCTGAGCGGTGCTCAAAGCCCCGGTAGCCACAGTTGATTTGAGTTCTTCCATAGGTTGCTGCCTCCATGCAGACAAGCGTAAATGAAGTCTGCGCAAAATATATTCATCAAAAATCGGCATGGCAAGAGGGGATTTGCGCAATCCTTCTTGCAGAATACCCGTATTATCGGCTATACTTATGGCACGCCGTTCCCCCGCAGAGGATGACGCCCTGTGCAAAGCCTCCAGGGGAAAGCCACTTTCAGCCTACAATAGAAAAGGATATCCGAATGAGCATTTACATTTCCGGTTCCCTTGCCTTTGACAACATCATGCAGTTCCCAGGTAGCTTCGCAGACGCCATTCTCCCGGAAAAGCTCCATATCCTGAATATTTCCTTCCTCATTGACAAGCTGACCCACAAGCGGGGCGGCACAGCCGGCAATATTGCCTACTCCCTTGCGCTCCTTGGCGAAAGGCCCTGCATCCTGTCCTCGGCAGGGCAGGACTTTGATGAATACAGGCGCGCCCTGCTTGAAATGGAACTTCCGCTGGATGGCATCCGCATTATCGACAGCGAGTACACCGCCGCCTGCTACATCATCACCGACCGCGGCAACAACCAGATTAACGGCTTCCACCCCGCCGCAATGGACTATCCCTGCAAGGCGTCCATCCCCAGCGGCAAGGAAGGGGACTGGGGCGTTGTCTCCCCAGGCAACCTGGATGACATGCGCTCCCTGCCGCGGCGCTTCCGTGAAAACGGCATCCCCTATATCTACGATCCCGGGCAGCAGATTCCGGCGCTCAGCGCGGAAGATCTGCTTGACGCCATTTCCGGCGCGGACGTTGTGATCACCAATGACTACGAGCTGGAAATGATCTGCCGCAACACAGGCCGCACCAGGGCGGAAATCCGCGCACTCACAAGCTACCTCATCACCACGCTGGGCGAGCAGGGCTCCGTGCTGAACAACGGCGCCGACGGGCACATCGACGCCGTGACCCCGACCAGGGTCAAGGACCCGACCGGCGCCGGAGACGCGTACAGGGCGGGCTTCCTCAAGGGGCTCATCCTGGGCTTTGACATGCCCAAGGCCGCGCGCATGGGCTCCACCTGCGCCAGCTTCTGCGTGGAGCACAGCGGAACCCAGGAGCACGCCTTTTCCCTCCGCGCCTTCACAGAACGCCACTTCAGCACTTTCAACGAACGCATCCTGCTGTAGCGCCTGCCTCCAAAGGCCGGAGTTTTTGCCAAAGGATTTGGACACCCGTGCGTCAGGACCGGAACATGCCCCCTGGATAAATCTTCGGCAAGGCGCCCCTCTTCAAACATACATGCCGCCGCAAAGACACACGCGGCGCATGACTCTTTAGAATAAAAGCGCATTTCTCCTTCAAAAGGGCCTGCTGTTCCCTTGACATTCCATACGGCAGGCTCTATTTTTTTTCGGATTTTTCCCCTTGAAACAAGGCGGGCAATTCCGCCCCTTACCGGGGAATGCATCCAGGGTCCAAACAGCCGGTTCCCCAGGCAGTTCCGGCTGCATGCATGTTTTTCACATCCTATCTGCTGTTCTTGCAAGGAGTGCCCATAATGAAGAAGTTCCTCATCCTCGCGGCTGTGGCCATGCTCGCCTTTGCCGCCCCGGCCTTCGCCACGGAAGTCGGCGTGTTCAATGCCTCTGAAGTCCTCGGCAAATCCGAAGTGTCCAAGGCCTACGAACGCACAATGCAGAGCAAATTCGGCGGGGAACGTGCTTCCCTGGAAAAAGAAGAAAAAGCCCTGCAGGCCAGCTATGAAAGCTTCCAGAAGCAGGCCGCCACGCTTTCGCAGAAGGCCCGCGAAGAAAAGCAGATGGACATCATGCGCAGGGGCCGCTCCCTTGAGGAAAAGCGCCGCAACCTCGCTGTGCGCGTGCAGCGCCAGATGGCGGAACTGAACGGCTCCATGGGCCGGATCGTGCTTGAAGCCGCCTCCAATGTCGCCCACAAACGCGGCCTCGACCTCATCCTTGACGCCGCAGCCGGCGGGATTGGTTTTGCCTCCCCCAAAACGGACGTTACCAGCGATATGCTGAGCGAAGTGAACGGCGTCTGGAGAAAATACGGCAGCAAGTTCCCGCCCGCTTCTTCCGCGAGCAAGAAGTAATGAGCTCCCCGCGCAAGCTTTCCGCCATCGCCGCAGCACTTGGACTTGAAGTGCGCGGCGACGGCGAAGACATTGACATTACTGGAATTAACACGCTTGACGCCGCCGGCCCGAATGAGCTGAGCTTTTTGGCAAACCCAAAGTACATGCCAAAGCTTGCCTCAACAAAGGCCGGCGCTGTCATCGTCAGCGCCGAGCATGCGGATCAGGTCAAAAGAGCCCTGGTCAGCGAAATGCCGTACATGGATTTTGGCCGGGCGCTTTCCCTTTTTGCCGTTAAGCAGGGGCACTTCCAGGGCATCAGCGAACAGGCCTTCATCCACCCTGAAGCGCAGCTTGGCGCCAATGTCACCGTGTATCCCGGCGCCTACATCGGCCCTGGCGTAATCATAGGGGATGGGTGCACCCTGTTCCCCGGCGTCTACATCGGCGAATACTGCTCCATCGGCGCCAGGTCCGTCCTTTACCCCAATGCCGTGCTCATGGCAGGCACCGTTGTGGGGGAAGACTGCCTTATCCAGCCGGGCGCCGTGCTTGGCGCGGATGGCTTTGGCTTTTCCCGTACGCCTGCCGGCATCCAAAAAATCCCCCAGACGGGCACCGTGCGCCTTGGCAGCCGCGTTGAAATCGGCGCAAATGCCGCCATTGACCGCGCTGTCCTTGCCCAGACCTCTGTGGGCGACGGCACCAAAATTGATAACCTCGTCCAGATCGGGCACAATGTCACTGTTGGGAAAAACTGCTTCCTGGTATCCCAGGTGGGCGTGGCCGGCTCCACATCCATAGGCGACGGATGCACCCTTGCCGGGCAGGTCGGCATTTCCGGGCACCTGCATATCGGCAACAACGTGACCCTTGGCCCGCAGTCCGGCGTGATCAAAGACATCCCCGACAACACCACCATGGGCGGCTCGCCCGCCGTGCCGCAGAACATCTTCATGCGCACCGTTGCCCTGATGCCCAAGTTCCCCGAGCTTTTCAAGCGCCTGGCCGCGCTTGAAAAAAAGATTGAGCAGATTGCCCGCTCCGCCAGCGGCAATTCTCCAGACTAGCCCACGCCTGTGCCGTGAATGCCCAGCCCGCAGCATAAGGAGCCTTTTCCATGACTTCTCCCACCGCGCCTCTCCAGCTCGACATCCGGGAAATCCTTTCTCTGCTCCCCCACCGCTATCCCTTCCTCCTGGTTGACAGGATCGATGAGCTTGTCCCGAAGGCCTATGTAAAGGCCCACAAATGCGTCAGCTTCAACGAACCCTTCTTCCAGGGGCATTTCCCCGGGCTTCCCGTCATGCCTGGCGTCCTGATCATAGAGGCCATGGCACAGGCCGGCGGCTTTATGATGCTGCGCGATCCCAACATGTCCAACGCGGAACGCGAAAACACCATTTTCCTCTTTACCGGCATAGACCAGGTGCACTTCCGCCGCCCCGTCTACCCCGGGGACAGGCTGGACCTGGAATGCAGGCTGGAGAGGCACAGGCTGAAACTGTGGAAAATATCAGCCCACGCCTCTGTAGATGGAAACCTTGTTGCCGAGGCAATGCTTACCGCAGCCCTTACCAGAAGGAATGAACTGTAAATGGCCATCCATCCCACAGCCATCATCGCCCCAGGGGCTGTCCTTGGCGAAGGCGTCTCTGTAGGCCCCTACGCCATCATCGAAGACCATGTTTTCATCGGTGACGGAACGCGCATCGATGCGCACGCGGTTATCCGCGCCTACACCCGCATGGGCAAAAACAACCATGTCCATCCCCATGCCGTTGTCGGCGGCGAGCCCCAGGACCTGAAGTTCCACGGGGAGGAAAGCTGGCTCGAAATCGGCGATGAAAACAATATCCGCGAATTTTCCACCATGCACCGCGGCACGGAAGGCGGCGGGGGCGTTACGAAAATAGGCAGCGGGAACCTGCTCATGGCCTACACCCATGTGGCCCATGACTGCATCCTGGGAAACGGCATTGTCATGTCTAACGCCTCTTCGCTGGCCGGCCATGTAACCGTAGGCGACCACGCCATTATCGCCGGCATGAGCGGGGTCCATCAGTTTGCCCGCATCGGAGAGCACGCCTTCATCGGCGGAATGACCGGCATCACCCAGGATGTTCCGCCCTGGATGCTGGCCTCCGGGGAACGCGCCGTCATCCATGGCCCCAACCTGGTGGGACTCAGGCGCGCGCAGGCTTCCAAAGAAACCATAGCCGCCTTCAAGGGCGCCTTCAGGATCCTGTGGCGCTCAGGCCTGCTGCGCAGCGAGGCTCTGCAGAAAATCATGGATGAATACGGATCCTTCCCTGAAATCGTCAGATTCGTCGACTTTGTGAAGCAGAGCGAACGAGGATTGTGCCCTGCGGAGCAGCGCTCTGAAAAAGACGGACCTGCGGAAAAATAAGTTTTTTACATCACTACGCCTTAAGAAAGCGCGACGAGCTCCGGCAAGTTGCGCTTTTTTTTCCAGGAAGGCTTCCAGCAAAGACACCAGCGAGTTCCCAATGCGCACCAAAACGCCTGAACCATCCTTTTCTTCCTCCACACCTTATAAGACAGTCCTGCGCTTGGCAGCGGCCCTGCTCTGCCTTATGTGCGCGGGTCTGTGGCTCTTTTCTGCCGGCGAGGCCTTTTCCGCGCCTTCTTCTGCAAATGAAGGGGCCGCTTCAGCCGTAAAGGGCAGCGCAAAGGGCGAAGAGCAAAAGCCTCAGAAAGAAAGCGCAAAGAGAACAAAGGAAGTAGAGGAAAAAGCCCAGAAAGAAGCCAAGGAACTTGCCAGGAAACGGGCGACGGAAAAGGCGGAGCAGGACGCCACGGCCGTTGCCGAAAAACTCCGCAAGGAAGCGGAAGCGGCAAAGCAGGATGCGGAAAACGCCTCTGAAGACGACGCCCTGTGGGCGGAGGCCTTCCGCCAGAACCAGACGGAACTGGACGCCATCAAGCTGGAGATCGAAGGGCTGAGCAGGCAGACAAGAAATGTCATTACGCCCCTGAAGCTGGGACTTCCAACTATTGAAGATGCCGCCCGCAGGCTCTTTGCCCTGGGCAGCACGCACAGAAGCTCGCCCATCATGCAGGAAGCCGTGGACCAGCGAGGAAAAGTGCTTGCCGCCACCCTGCGGGGCCAGATACAGCCCATCCAATCCGCGCTCTCCGTGCTGGAAGACATTTCAAACGCCATCAAGCAGCTCAAAAAGGGCCTTCATATCTCGGACTTGTTCGATGATACCAAAGGCCAAAAAACCCTTTCGCCGGAAAAAGAAAGAAGCCGCGCCCGCATCAACGCTCTGGAAAAGAAGCTGAACGCCGTAGAGGAACAGCTGAAGGCGGAACTTGCCCCGGCCACGCCCCTGCTTGACATGCTGGACAAGCTGCACACCCGCATCGGAGAAATCCTGCCCGGGCTCTGGATGGATGCGTATTTTTCCGTGCCAAGCCGCTTTTTTGACCCTGACGCCTGGCAGGACATTGGGGAGCGCTGGAGAAAAACCGTTCAGAACCTCATTCTCCGCCTGAGCATAGAAGTTCCGCGCAACGTCAAGGCCTGGCAGGGCGTCGGCCTGCGCTTCCTCAACGTGCTGATCCTTGGCGCCGTGCTCATCTTTTTTGTCAACCGCAACATGCGGGTTGCAGAAGCCAGGGGCAGCATCTCTTCAACAGCCAGGCGCGGCATTCTGCACAGCCTCTGGTGGCAGTTCGCAGGTCTTGCGCTCCTTGGCGCCGCCTTCAACACAAAAGGCGAAAACTTCCGGGCCATCCTCACGCTCGGCAGCATCTTTGTCATTTCCGGTGAAATGACGCTGGCCTGGGGGCTGCGCTGCGTTCCCCTGGGGCGCTCCATGGGCATTACTCCCCTCTGGCCCGTCTATATCACCTCAGGCATGGGCATCCTGCTCTGCTATCCCAACCTGCCGGAAGTGATTCTTTCCCTGTGCTGGATCATTGTCAGCATCGCCTCGCTCCTGGTGCTGAAACAGGTCCATACGGACAACCTGCCCCCTGTGGAAAACAACCTGGTGCATGTCCACCGCATTGCCCTATGGATAAGCCTCGGCATAGGCGCCATTGGCTGGGCGCGCATGTCCATCCTGTTTACGGTATGCACCGACTGCATCCTCATCAGCACGCAGTTCATCATCGGCCTCATGCAGATCCTCAACCGCTGCTCTGAAGCCCGCGGCACCAGCGAGAAAGATTCTGACCGCAACGTCCTTGCAAGCCTGTTCGCAGCCTTTATCGCCCCCGCTGTCACGCTCATGGTCCTTGGCGGCATGGCCGTATGGATCATCGCCCTGCCCGGCGGGCTCCCCCTGCTGCGCTACTACCTCAGCACAGGCGTAAAAATTGGCTCTGCTTCCTTTAACTTTGCCAATGTCTTCTTCATCCTCAGCGCGTTTTACATCACAAGGGCCGCCATCAGCGCCTCAAAAACGTTCCTGAGCAACATGTCGAAGCACACTTATCACCTGGACCCAACGCTCATCCCCCCACTTCAGACAGCCATCACCTATGGGCTCTGGGCCCTGTTCGGGCTTTTTTCACTCAAGGCCCTGGGCTTTGGCCTGGAAAACCTCGCGGTCATTGCCGGCGGTCTTTCCGTTGGCATTGGCTTTGGCATGCAGAACATCATCAACAATTTCCTCTCCGGCCTGATCGTTATTTTTAGCCGCACCCTGCACGAAGGGGACATTATCGATGTCGGCACGCTTCAGGGCGTTGTCAGGAAAATCAGCATCCGCGCGACCATGGTTGAAACGCTGGACAACGCCGTGATCTTCGTCCCGAATTCAGAATTCATCTCCAACCGCCTTGTCAACTGGACACGGAATGGCCGCCTTGTCCGCAGGGATGTTGCCGTAGGCGTTGCATACGGCACAGACTCACGGCTTGTGGAAAAGCTGCTGATTGAAGCCGCCCAGTCGGTCAACCTGGTTATCCGCCGGCCCCAGCCCTTTGTGCTCTTTATGGATTTTGCCGACAGCACCCTGAATTTCGTGCTCCGCTACTGGACAGACATTGCCAACGCCCCGCTTGCAGCCTCGGCCATCAGGCACAAAATCGTAGAAATTTTCAACGCCAACAATGTGGAAATCGCCTTTCCCCAGCTGGATGTGCATCTTTTCCATCCGCGCCAGAACATCCCCCAGCCGCCTGAGCATAACGAGGCGCCAGCCGCTGAACCCGGCGGGGCGAAAGAGAAAAAAGCCCCAGCGGCATAGGCTCCAGCCTGTTAAACCATAAAACAAGGGCGGAAAGAGCTTTTCCTCTTCCCGCCCTTGTTTTATATGTCCAGGTCCTGACGAATGTTCTGCATTCAGTCCCGCCGAAACATCCTCATTCCGCCTGCCAAAGGACAGGGCGCCCTTCTTTTAATGAGGCCTTAACATCCAGGAGCCGCTGGTTTTTAGAGCCGATAAACGGTCTTTCCAGCGTTTTCTCCTCTTCGATAAAAGGCCCGTCGGCAAGAATATCCATCAGCTCCAGCAAGGCCTTTTTGCAGGGGTCTTCCACAAGCTCTTCATAGGTATAGCCGGAATAAGCCATAAGATGATAGCCGCGGCCGGCCAGCTCTTCCGCAAGGGGGATGAGCTCCGCCGCCTGCATAAACGGCTCCCCGCCGCTGAAGGTCACGCGGTGGATAAGGGGATTTTTCAGGATATGGTTCAAAATGGCATCCAGGCGGACGAGGACTCCTCCGTTTGGATCAAGCGTTTCCGGATTATGGCATCCGGGGCAGCGGCGCGGGCATCCCTGCGTAAAAAGCACGTAGCGAAGCCCGGGGCCATCCACAATCGACTCTTCCTCGCGCCCGGCAACGCGAAGCCAACAATCATGCAAGTCCTTCATTCTATGGCCCTCCTTCATGGCTCAGACTTAATGCCATGAAGGA
>JAGADT010000035.1 GCA_017613475.1 Desulfovibrionaceae bacterium
ATGATATCCGCCGCTGCGCCGCGGATATTGGCCTGGCCCTGCCAGACCAGGCGTCCCGCCCCTGTCTGCTGACCAGGTTCCCCTATGGGCTCCGCCCGGATCATGCCTCGCTCTCAGCCCTTGAGGAGGATGAGCGGCGCGCGCAGCTCTTTTTATCGGAGCGATTGCCCGCTGTTCCGGATTTCCGCGTGCGCATGACGGAGCAGGGGCGCCTCCTGCAGATAGGCCCGTGCCCTGCGGATGTGCTGGAGGAGCTTATGGCCATGCTGGGGCTGCCCCTTTCCGCCGCCATGCAGATGGAGGCGCCAAGCGGATACTTTGACCGCCAGCTCGGCCTGCACGGCGGCGCGCAGTGAACGGGGGGCTCATGGCCGCGCGGAAGGCGTTCCCCAGCGGGCTTTTCCAGCCGGCGGGGTCGTACCGTTTCGCGGCGGATTCGCTGGCGCTTGCCGCCTTTGGGCGCCGTTTTTTGCCTGAAGGGGCGGCGCGCTTTGCCGATTTGGGCACGGGATGCGGGGTGGTGGGGCTGGCGCTGCTGCTGGAAGCCCCTGCTTCTTCCGGCTTTGGGCTGGAAAGGGAAGGCGTGCTTGCGGAGGCTGCGCGGCAGAACGCGGCGAGGCTCGGCCTTGCGGAACGTTTTGCAGTGCTTGAGGGCGATGTGGCTGATCTTTCTTCCAGGGGGGATGTCCGTCGGGGAGAGCTGGATGTGGTGCTGGCCAACCCCCCGTGGCGCGTGCGCGGAGCCTGCCGCCTTTCTCCCTCGGCGCTGCGCAATGCGGCGCTGGTGGGCGATGAAGAAACCTTCCCTTCCTTTGCCAGGGCCGCCTTTTTTTTGCTGAAGCCGGGCGGGTGGCTTGCCGCTGTGGTCTGCCTGGAAAGGGAGGCGGCGCTGCGTGAGGCTGCCCATGCGGCGGGCTTTTTGTGCCGTGAGCGCCATGCCCCTGCTCCGGGGGGCGGCGCGCCGGCGCCCTTTGTGCTTTTGGGATTCAGAAAAGGAATGTGAGCTGTTCCTGCCGGCATGGCTGCGGCGGAGCAGGCGCCACGTTTTTCCGGGGGCGGCATGGATATTTTTGCATTGATTGCTGAACAGCGCATCCAGGATGCCGAAAAGGAAGGCGCCTTTGACAACCTGCCTGGAAAGGGGCGCCCGCTTGACCTGGAATCTGACGCCGCGGTTCCTGAAGAGCTGCGCATGGCCTATACGGTGCTGCGCAACGCGGGCTATGTGCCGCCTGAAGTGGCGGACCGCAGGGAGCTGGATGACCTGCTCGACCTTTTGGAGCGCTGCCCTGAAGAACGGGAAAAGGTATCCCAGATGCGGCGGCTGGAAGCGCTGGTGTTCCGCCTGAACAGGCAGGGGCGCTCCCTGGCCCTTGAGGCGAACGACGCCTATTACGCCCGCGTGCTGGCCCGCGTGGGCAGGATAAAGGGCAGGAAATAGCGCCAGGCAGGGCGTTCTGCCAGGGCCTGCGTGCCGCGCAAAGCCTGGCGCCAAAGGGCGGGCATCAGCCCCCGGCGGGAATTTTGCTTGCCTTTTTGCCTTTCATGCATGACCCTGCCTCCTGGCGGGCCTGCCAGCGGAGCTTTTTGGGCCAGGGTGAGGCCGCGCAGGCGGGCAGGTGCCGCGCGCCGGGCTTTACCCACGGCGTGAGGCATAAGGCAGCCCGTGATTTACCGTTACAAGCAGGAAGGATTCGTTATGATCGCCATTCTCGATTACAAGGCCGGCAACCAGACCAGCGTCCGCCGGGCGCTGGAGCATCTGGGCATTGAGTGCCGCATTACCGCCGATCCTGATGCCGCCCTCTCCGCATCGGGGATCATTTTCCCCGGCGTGGGCGCTGCCGGGCAGGCCATGGCGCAGCTTGCGGCAAGCGGCCTGGATGGCGTCCTGCGCCGCGCGGTGGAGCAGGAGCTTCCCCTCCTTGGCATTTGCCTGGGCTGCCAGATCATGATGGAGCGCAGCGAAGAAAACGATGCGCAGACGCTGGGCCTGATGCCGGGGCTTTGCCGGAAGTTTGACGCGGCCTGGCAGGACGTGGACAAAACGCCCATCCGCATCCCCCACATGGGCTGGAACACGCTCCTGATGAAAAAAAGCAGCCCGCTTTTTGAGGGCATTGATCCTGAAGCGTCCTTTTATTTTGTCCACAGCTATTATGTGGATACCGCGCCGGAGCACGTTATTGCGACGACCGTTTACGGGCGCGAGTTCTGTTCGGCGTATGGCCGCGACGGGCTGTGGGCCGTGCAGTTCCACCCGGAAAAGAGCGGCCGCCCGGGGCTTCGGCTCCTTGCCAATTTCGCCCGTTTCTGCGGGGTCACTGTGAACACGGCGGAGGCTGCCTTATGCTGAGCAAGCGCTTTATTCCCTGCCTGGATGTCCGTGACGGACGGCTGACAAAAGGCATCAAGTTCAAGGGCAACCAGGATATTGGCGATCCTGTGGAAACGGCGCGCCGCTACTATGAGGAAGGCGCGGATGAGATCGTTTTTTACGATATCACGGCCAGCGCCGAAGGCCGCGGGATTTTCCTGGACGTGGTGGAGCGCGTGGCGGAAAACATTTTCATCCCCTTTTCCGTGGGGGGCGGCATTTCCTCTGTGGCGGATATGCGCGCGGCCCTGCTTGCCGGCGCGGAGAAAATCTCCATCAATTCGGCGGCGGTCAAGAATCCGGCGCTGGTCAACCAGGGGGCGGAAGCCTTTGGCTCGCAGGCCATTGTCATCGGCATGGACGTGAAGAAAGTCGGCGTTTCCCCGGAGCTGCCTTCCGGCTACGAGGTGGTCATCCACGGCGGGCGCAGGCCCACGGGGATTGATGCCCGGGCCTGGGCGCAGGAAGTGGAGGCCAGGGGCGCCGGGGAGATCTGCCTCAATTCCATAGATGCTGACGGCACCTGCGACGGCTACGAGATCACCTTGACCAGGATGATCAGCGACGCCGTGCGGATACCCGTCATCGCCTCCGGCGGCGCGGGAGCGCCGGAGCACCTGGTGGAGGCGGCGACCAAAGGCGGCGCTTCGGCCGTGCTGGTGGCCTCCATTGTCCATTACGGTCGCTACACCATCAGGGAGCTGAAAGAGTACATGGCCGGCGCGGGGGTGCCTGTGCGCTCGTACTGGTAGCGTTTCAGGCTTAAGCCCCCGGCACTGCCGGCAAATGCCATGCGCCCGGACTCTGGTGTGAGTCCGGGCGCTTTTATTCACGCGCAGGCAGCCCAGGCCGCCGCAAAAGGATCATCAAAAAATGGGCAATGCCCCCCCAGTGCGGCACAGCCCTTTATTTTTTCTTGAGGGCCGCGCCGTACATGAGGTCGGCGCCGTGGATCCCCGGGGCGTTTTCCCAGCTGGCGAGCAGGGAGGCCTCAGGGTGCAGGCGGAGCAGCCGTTCGATCTGCCTTTCGTTTTCTTCGGGGTTCCGCGTGCAGGTAATGTAGAGGAGCTGGCCGCCTTGGCGGAGCCGAGCCCAGGCGGCGTCTATCAGCTCGCTTTGCAGGCGGACAAGCGGGGGAATGTGGGATGGGGCGCGTTTTTTGCGCAGGTCCGGGCGCCTGTCCAGGGTGCCAAGCCCGCTGCATGGCGCGTCAAGCAGGATGCCGCCCGGCTGGAAAGAGGGGGCGACGGGGGGGCGCGCGCCGGAAGCGGCAATGATGGCGGGGGAGGGCAGACCGAGCCTGGCAAGCTCCTGTTTCAGCCCCAGCAGGCGCGGCAGGGAGGTATCGCTGGCCGCGGCGACCTCTACCCCGCGTTCCAGCCG
>JAGADT010000036.1 GCA_017613475.1 Desulfovibrionaceae bacterium
ATAGCCTCACTTTCTCTGCTGCGCACTGCGCTCCAAGCTTACGTGTTTCCCCTTGCCGCGTCTACATCCTGCCTCGGCGCTTCCCCCCAGCACAAAGCCAGGCATGCCATTTGCGGCTAGCCTTTGCCAAGGCGAAGGCATAGGGACTATGTTCCCAGGCAAATCAACGAATATCCTGAATAATAAAAGAGGCAATGCCCCAAGGCGACAGAGACAATTCCAGGATATCCTGGCTATGGCAAACGAGGCGGAGCCTCCTTGACTTCAGGCGGGGCGGGACTATGTAAAGGAGAGGCGCGGCCCTGAAGAAGGGACGCCGGATACCGAAAGAAACGCATTCCACCCAGGAGGACACGCAGATGGCCGATACGATTTCTCTGATCCGGCAATGCCGGCAGCTTTATGACGAAGGGCGGCTGACGGATGAGGATTTTTCCAGTGCCAAACGCCGCCTTCTGGAAAACCCGAATGCTTCCCAGATTATTGAGCAGCTTGCGGAAGCCTGCGCCCTCCATGCCGAAGGCTCATTGACGGATGAGGAATTCGCCGTCATGAAACGGCAGATCCTTGCCCTGCCCGCGCCTGAAGCGGAGGAGGAAAAAAGCCCGGAACCCCACGCCGCGGCCAACGAACATGCTCCATGGAAAAAAGAGCCTGAGCTCCGCGAGGCATACCGCGAAGAACCCCTGAAAGCAGCCGCAGAAGCGGAGGTGCTTTCCGCGCCGCAGGAAGCGGAGCAGAACGCGATGGACCTGCGCCAGGAATCCGCGCGCAAGCTCATCCGCCGCTGCGCGCTGATTGCCGCCCTGATCGGGCTCATTCCCTTCCCCTTCAGGGACTCCCCGCTGCTCATTATCCTGCAGTTTGTCATGGTCACCCTGCTCTGCAGGAAATACGGGCGGAAGATGGGCGCGTCGTTAAGCCTGATCATCCTCGCCGGCGTGCTGGGACCTGTTGTGTTCTACGCCATTGCCAAGTTCATCCCGCTCCTGGGGCCCATCCTGGGCGCGCTCATTGCCGGCGGGCTCACCTGGATGGTGGGGCACCTGACCCACTCGCTGCTTGATAACGACGAGGACTTCACCTGGGCCAATTTCAGGCACGCCCTGCGCCGGGCCTTTGCCCACCGTTCATAAGCATACGGATTTTCGGCGGCGGGCCGCCCTATTGGCGCCATGCAGAACCAGCGCTGACTGCCCATAAAAAAACCGGGGACCTGTGGTCTCCGGTTTTTGCGCATGTCACAACGCCAGGCGCAGAACTGCAAAAACGGCGTACTAAAAGCCTTCTTCAAGCGGCGGCCAGATGAGCATTCCTTCAGGCTGGGGGGCCAAGGGCTTATTGCCGGGCGCCAAAAAGACCTCGCGGCCCTTGCGTGAAATCCTGCCTTCAGAAAGCCACTGCAATGCCTGCGGGTAAATCCTGTGCTCCGCCGCATGGATGCGCATGCGCAAATCTTCCACAGGCTCACCAGCGGCATGGGGCATGGCGGCCTGGATGATGACCTCGCCGTGATCCGTGATTTCATCCACAAAATGCACTGTGCAGCCGGTGATCTTTACGCCGTAGGCGGCGGCATCGCCAACGCCGTCCAGCCCGGGGAAGGAAGGCAGGAGGGCAGGATGGATATTGATGATGCGCCCGGGGAAAGCCTGAAGGAAGGCATTTGTCAAAAGGCGCATGTAGCCGGCCAGAACAATGGTATCCGCCCCAGCCTCCCGGATGGCGCGGATCATGGCCTGATCAAATGCCTCACGGCTGGGGAAGGTCTTGTGATCCAGGCAGAGCGAGGGCACGCCGGCTTTTTTTGCCCGCTCCAGCACGCCCGCGCCCGGGCGGTTGCAGAGCACAAGGCGGATATCAATATCCAGCGTTCCGTCCGCAGCCATATCAAAAAAACGCTGCGCGTTGGTTCCATTGCCCGAAGCCAGAATGGCTGCTTTCAACATGGCCTGAGACCCCTCAAAAATTCATGGATTCCTGTTTTCCCGCCGGCAGCGGCGCGGAACCGGCGTTGCCGGAATTATTGCCAAAACAAAAAGCCAGCCTGTTCATGCAGGCAGGCATTGCCGGCCCATTTTAACAAAGCAAGCTATCAGACGATATCCGTAAACCGTGCAATGACCATTCCCTGCCTGTTAGGCCGGCACTCCCGGCGAAACACTACGGCCTGCGGAACAGCCAGCGCTGAAAAACGCTGATCAGACCGGCGATGCCGCTTCTGTGACGGGCTTGCGCGCCATTGGCGTGGCCTTGCAGCCTGATAATGCCCTCCTGCTCCATGCGCACTACAAAGCGGGCGGCCCAATTTAAGCCGATATGGAACTGCCGCTGGATTCTGGTGATGGAAAGGGGTCTGCCCTGCTCCAGGGCGAATTCCACAACCTTGGCGTAAAGCACATCTTCTTCTGAATTGGCTGCTTTCAACATGGCCTGAGCCCTCTTAAAAATTCATAGATTCCTGTTTTCCCGCCGGCAGCGGCGCGGAACCGGCGTTGCCGGCATCGTTGCCAAAACTCAAAGCCTGCCTGCTTATAAACCTGGCAAAACGCCTTTTCCTGTCCGTTAGAAACGCAGCGGTGCTGCCTATCTGACGAGGTCGCGCGCGCGGTTGGCGTGACCAGGCGGCGGGACGATGCCATCCTGCTGCATGCGTTCCATAAAGCGGGCGGCCTTATTGAAGCCGATGCGGAACTGGCGCTGGATTTTGGAAATGGAAATGGGCGTGCTCTGCTCCATGGCGAATTCCACAACCTTGGCATACAGCTCGTCTTCTTCCGGATTTCCAAAAGCGCCTTCGCCTGGCCTGGCGGAATCGCCCTGCGGCGTGCCCCAGGTTTCAAAATCCAGCTCAAACACGGGTCTGGCCTGCGCCTTCCAGTACGAAACCACGGCTGAAACATCTTCATCCGGCACAAAGGGCCCGTGCAGGCGGCGGACCTTGCCGCCATTGGGTCTAAAGAGCATATCACCCATGCCCAGCAGGTCTTCCGCGCCGGATTCATCCAGGATGGTGCGGGAATCGTGCCCGTTGGCCACAAGGAAGGCGACGCGGCTGGGGAAGTTGGCCTTGATGAGACCTGTGACCACGTCCACGCTCGGGCGCTGGGTGGCAATGATCAGGTGGATGCCAGCGGCGCGGGCAAGCTGGGCCAGGCGCACGATGTGGGTTTCCACCTCTTTCCCCGAGCTCATCATGAGGTCGGCCAGCTCATCCACCACGATGACCAGGTAGGGCATGGGCTCAAGGTCTTCCATATCCGGCGGGCGGTGGCTGCCCATGGCGCGGAGCTTGGCGTTGTAATCGGCAAATTTGCGCACGCCGGCACGCTGCAGGAGCGTGTAGCGGTTCTCCATTTCGTGCACGGCCCAATCCAGCGCGTTCTTTGCCACGGCAGGCTCGTTGATCACCGGATGGATCAGATGCGGCAGGTCCTTATAGAGCGCAAATTCCACGCGCTTGGGGTCAATGAGCATGAGCTTCAGCTCATCGGGCGTCGCCTTATAGAGCAGGCTCAAAAGGAAGGCGTTCACCCCAACGCTCTTGCCTGAGCCTGTTGCGCCGCCAACCAGGAGATGCGGCATCTTGCCAAGGTCGGTGGTGACGGGCACGCCGTCGATGCCGACGCCCATGCCAAGCGTCAGGAGGGAGCGTGAGGATTGGAAGGCCTCGGATTCCAGAATGGAACGGAAATTGACTGTGGAGCGTCGCTCGTTGGGGATTTCCACGCCGATGGTATCTTCGCCGGGGATGGTTTCGATGCGCACGGCAAGCGCCCGCAGGCCAAGCTTGATATCTTCCTTGAGCCCGCGGATGCGTGAAACCTTGGTGCCGGGCGCCGGGCGCAGCTCAAAAAGCGTGACAACGGGACCGGGCGTCACACGGACCAGCTCCGCGCTGATATTAAAATTGCCCAGGCATTCCATGAGCTGCCGGCCCTTGGACCACATAAGGTCTTTGGAGGGCATGGCGTCCGTCTGCCCGGCAGGGACCAGCAGCGAAACAGGAGGCAGTGCCAGGGAGGACCTTGGAGGCATTCCCCCCGCAGGGGAAGGCGAGGAAAAGGATGGCTGATGGAAGGAGGGTCCCGCAGCAGGCGGAGTTGCGGCAGTGCCGCCTGCTGCGGGAGACACCGCGGGGGCCGCTGATGAAGGAGAAGGAACGTCAGCGGCGCCGACGGCGTCTGGACCGGCGCTGCCAGCCGAGGCGGCAGAAGGGGCATGTGGCAGGCCGGAAAAGGGATCAGGTGTGCGGGGTTCCGCAGAAAATTCTGGCTGGCCGGCTGGCGCGCCCAAATCAATCACTTCAGCCCCGAATTCAGCAGGGGAAAGCATGGATGACGCTGCATTGTGCGCCATTGGCGCGCCGGCATTGCCGCCAACAGCGTCAGTATCGCCCATGACGCCCGCAGAGTCAAGACCGCCCGCGGCAGTGCCGCTTGCCATGCCGCCAGGGACAGGAGCTTCAGCGCTGCCTGCCTGGGCGCTGCCTTGCTGCTGGGAAGCGCCGCCGTTTCTGTTTAGGCTGATGGAAAGGGAGCCAATCTGCACGCCGGGGAGTTTTTTTTTCACTGTGCCCAAAGGGCCGCGGCGCAAAAGGTCAACGGCAACGCCCAGCGCAGCCTCGCCAACGGCACGCAGGCGCCCGCCGCCTTCGCCAGGCGCGGACGGGGTGGGCTGGATGCCGGGCGCAGCCTGGCCTGGATCATCCGGAGAAGAAACAACGGTGTCCAAATCCATCACATCCCCAGGCTGCTGCGCGCCTGATGAGGCAGAAGACGTGCCCTGATGGGGGAAAAAGGGGGCTTGACGCTGTTTTTCCGGCCCGTCTTCAACAATGTCATACAGGGGAATGATGGGGCCTTCGTCTTCCTCGCGCCGGCTGCGGTTTTTCCACCAGACGCGCACGCGCCGCGCAATGCCCGCAGGCATCAGGTCCTTTGCCGCGAGCCAGTCCTTCAGCTTCTGCCAGAGCAGGGCCAGAATCGCCAGCCAGCGGATACCAAAGCAAACTTCCAGGGAAAAGAAAAAGGCAAAGAACCAGAGCAGTCCGGCGCCTGCGGCCCCTGTCATGCGGACAATGGAATCGTGCAGGGCGCCCCCCAGCATGCCGCCGCCCTTCACATTGCCAATGCCAAGGTCAAAGGCGCTGCCAAGCGTCAAAAGGCAGCAGGCAAGCAGGAGGCAGCCACCCCAGCGCCACCAGGGCATGCGGGCCCTGGACGAAACGCAGGCTGCTCCCCAGGCGAGAAAGGCAAAGGGCCAGAGGAACGCGGCGAAGCCAAAAAGCTCCACCAGCAGACCGCTGACATGCGCGCCGAACCTCCCGCCGCTGTTCTTGATTTCCAGGACCTTGCTGGCAACGTGGTTCAGGCTGGGATCCTGCGGGCTGTAGGTGACCAACGCCAAAAAAAGGAACGCAGCCCAAAACAGGAGCAAAAGCCCAAAGAATTCCCTCAGCAGCATGCGGCCGCTGGGAACTGCGGGGTTCGGAGCCTGGGCGGGGGAAGAACGACGGCGGTCTCTCACGATGCATCCAATCAGGCAGCGCCGCACGGAGGCGGCGCCAGACGCTTACTCTCTGCCAAGGTAATCCTTGGTGCGGGTGTCCACCTTGATGCGGTCGCCCACGTTGACAAAAATCGGGACCTGCACAACCACGCCTGTTTCAAGCGTGGCGGGCTTGGTGACGTTGCTCACGGTATCGCCCTTGGCGCCGGGTTCGGTATGCGTGACTTCAAGCACGATGGACAGGGGAATATCAATATCGAGGGGCTGGTCGTTGTACATGAGCACGCGGCATTCCTGGCCGTCTTTCAGGAAGGCATCCTTGCCGCCGGTGGCTTCGGCAGGCATGTGCAGCTGCTCATAGGTGGTCATATCCATCAGAACAAGGTTTTCGCCGTCGCGGTACAGGTACTGCATGTCGCGCGTTTCAAGGTTGGGGCGCTCCACCTTTTCGCCTGAGCGAAAGGTGTTGTCGATCACGCGGCCATTCAGGATATTGCGCATTTTCGTGCGCACCATGGCGCCGCCTTTGCCCGGCTTGAAATGCTGAAAATCAATGATTTCATAGGGCGTGCCGTCAATTTCGATCTTCAGGCCCTTGCGGAAATCGGTGGTTGAATACATAACGTCTCCAGATTATGGGTGCAGGTTCATGCGGACGGCGAGCCTCCGCTTGCCTTTGCAGGCAGAGCAGGATACGAAACAGGCGTGCCGCATGTCAATCAGTTATTTTTGTTCAGGAATGCGCCATTGTCAACATCCCAAGGAGCCAAAAGCCCATGCCGCAGCCACAGACCTTTGCCGCCAAGCTCACCCTTGAAGCCACAACTTTCAACGCGCAGCAGCTGGACCGGCAGCTTGAAATCCTTGCAAGCCAGGGCTGCCCGCAGGTGGCCTTTGCCGGGCGCTCCAACGTGGGCAAATCCTCGCTGATCAACGCGCTGGCCGCCCGCAGAAAGCTCGCCAAAACCAGCGCCACACCCGGCAAGACGCGCTCCATCAATTTTTACCGCGCAGAACGCTTCGCCCTGGCCGACCTCCCGGGCTACGGCTACGCGCGGTGCAGCCAGCAGGAACGCGCCGCCTGGGCGCGCCTCATCGAGCGCTACCTCACCACTGCCGCCGGGCTCATGGCTGTGGTGCTGCTCCTTGACTGCCGCCTCCCGCCCCAAAAGCTGGACAGGGACCTTGCGGATTATGTGCTTGGGCACAACCTCCCCCTGCTCCCCGTCTTAACCAAAACCGACAAATGCCCCCAGGCCCTCCAGGCAGAACGCGCCAGCCAGTGGTCCCTCCTGCTCAACGGGCTCACCCCCCTCGCTGTTTCCTCCCAGACACGGCGGGGGCTGGAAGCCCTCTGGCGGGAACTCGAGCGCCGCTGCGCCCCTGAAGCCCCTGCCTGCGACCCCGCCGCCACCGACCAACCCCAAGGAGAACTCCCATGCCTGCAGAACTGATCAGCGGAACCGAACTGCGCAAAGCCATTCTCGAAGAGCTGCGCGGCGAAGTTGCGCGCATAAAGGAAAAATACGGCAAGGCGCCGGGCCTTGTAACCATCCTCGTGGGTGAAAACCCGGCTTCAGTCAGCTACGTCACCCTCAAGGTCAAGACCGCCGAAAGCCTGGGCTTCCACGAAATCCAGGACAACCGCCCGGAATCCATCTCCGAAGAGGAGCTCCTGGCGCTGATTGACTCCTATAATAAAGACCCCGATATCCACGGCATCCTCGTGCAGCTCCCCCTGCCGAAGCACATCAACGAAACCCGCGTGCTCTACGCCATTGACCCGGATAAAGACGTGGACGGCTTCCACCCCCTCACCCTGGGCCGGCTCCTCATTGGCGGGCGTGCCGTGCGCTTCCTGCCCTGCACGCCCGCGGGCATCCAGGAAATGCTGGTCCGCTCAGGCACAAACTTAGACGGCGCGGAAGTGGTGGTTGTGGGCCGCTCCAACATCGTCGGCAAGCCCATTTCCGTTATGCTTGGCCAAAAAGGGCCCGGCGCCAACGCCACCGTGACCCTGGTGCATACGCACACCAAAAACCTGGCCGACCACTGCCGCAGGGCCGATGTGCTCATTGTTGCCGCGGGCGTGCCGGGACTTGTGAAAACCGAATGGATCAAGCCCGGCGCCACGGTCATTGACGTGGGCGTAAACCGCATCGGCATCAACCCCGAAACGGGCAAGGCCATCCTCTCCGGCGACGTGGACTTTGCCGGCGCACGGGAAATCGCAGGCAAGATCACGCCCGTGCCCGGCGGCGTCGGCCCCATGACCATCGCCATGCTGATGAAAAACACCGTGCGCTCCGCCTGGCTGCATCTTGGCGGCGGAGCCAGTGAAGCCTAAATCCTTCCTGGCCAGCCGCTGATCCGCAGGCGCGGCACATTCAGGGGCATGGCGCATTGCAAGCCCTGCCCCTTCACCTCAACCTGTCCGTCCAGGACGCCGCAGGAACGCTCCCATGGGATTTCTTTCCAACGCCATCGCAAGACTGACCAAGCCAAAATCCACAGGCTTCAGCAACTTTTCCGCTGACTATATGATGATAAAAGTGCTCAGGCAGAAACTGGGCGAGATGCTCAAGCCCTATCTCACGCTGAAAGAGCTGAAAAAAGAGGATGGCGGGCGCCTGACCATCATCGGCGTGCCCAAAGGCGAGCGCAGCGACATTGCCCTCAGCGCCAGGCTGGACATTGCCGAAGACGGCTCTCGCGTCACCTTTTCAGAAATCACATCCAGCCGCGAATGGGTCCAGGCCTTCCTTAAGCAAATCGCCGAGCAGCGGACGCTTGACGTGCCCGAGCGCCTCACGGGTGCGGCGCTAAGCATCAGGAGCTTCCTGCTCTCCTGACAGGAGCAGATCTTTCGGGGACGAGCCCTGCTCAATAGCGGCCATAAGCTCGCGCATGGGCACTTTTTCCGCCAGATGAAGCCAGGGGCTTTCCCCTGCCCGCAGAAAGCCCGCGGCAAGGCTCAGGCTGCCTAAGGCCGGCCAGTAATCCCTATGCCCAAAGCCTAGGCAGTGCATCTGCACGACCCCGGGGGCTTGGGCAATATCCCCGGGCAGGCCCACACGGCCAAGGCACTCCCGCTGCGGCAGGCGCAGGACCGTATCTTTCTCAGAATAGAGGTTAAAGAGCCTCTGCCCTGCCTGGGGGAAACGCAGCCCCTCCCGGGGCCAGCTTATCGCCGCCCCCATCAAAACCACGTCGCCCACCCGCCAGGGCGGCGTGCTTTTTTTCAGCCACTGCACAAGAATCCTCGCGCCAAGCGAATGGCCCACGAGGTTCAGCCTGGCGTATACCCGATGCCTCAGCATACGCGGCAAAAAATCAGCCAGCCCCTCCGCCAGCCTGTCCGCCCGCTTTCTGGCGTACGAAAAGGAATCCGCAATGCCCTTGACGCCGCCCAAAAGCGCATCCGCCAGCCAAAAATACGGCCTGGCCCGCCGGACATTCCTGCACGGGCCTTCCATGGCATACTGCGCGGCGCTGCGCAGCGTTTCGTTAACGGCGTTGCCGGCATCCCAATGGAGCAGGAGAACCGTGGCTTCGGGCAGCAGGGCTGCGCTCTTTTGAAAAAGCTCCAGGTCCTTCTCCCGCGTGACAGCGGTGTAGCCGTGGATCAGGACATCCACAACGCCGTTTTCCGCCTCGCGCAGGGTATGGACCTCAGCGCCTACGCCGTTGATTTCGGTTTTGAACATATTTCCCCTCAAAGCCGCCGGAACTGCAAAGAACTATGTAAAGATACTATAAAAGCGGCAATGCCGCCTACGCCGTTGATCTCGGTTTTGAACATATTTCCCCTCAAAATCGCCAGTTTGGCAGGGAGCTCCGCCGCCTTCAAAAAAAGAGGAACGGCCAAAGCCATCCCTCTTCATAGGTAAGACCTGCTCAGACGCAAGGCAGGGGCTTCAATCTGGCCTTATTTGAAGAACTTTTCAAAGTAGCCGTGGGCGAAAACATAAAGCATGATCAAGGGCAGGATCCAGGTCACATAGAAGCGCATTTTCGCGGGGAAGCGCAGTCCGCTGCCGGCATCCGCCTCCGCGATGAAATTTTCCCAGCCCCAGCCTTTTCTCAGGCAGCAGAAAAAGAGGAAGACCAGCGCGCCCAGGGGCAGGAGGTTGTTGCTGACGATAAAATCCTCCAGGTCCAGCACGCAGGAGCCTTTGCCAAACGGCTCAAAGCCCGACCAAAGGTTAAAGCCCAGCACGCAGGGCAGCGAGCAGGCAAACATGGCCAGCCCCACAAGAATGGCGGACTTGCCCCGGCTCCAGCCATGGCCATCAATAAAATAGGCCACAATGGCTTCCTGCACCGTAACCACCGTGGTCAGCGCGGCGAAGCTCATGAAAACAAAGAAGAGCGCTCCCCACAAGGTGCCGTTGCTCATGCTGTTGAACACGTTGGGCAGGGTTACAAAAATCAGACCCGGACCGGCGTTGACATCCACCCCAAAGGCAAAGCAGGCGGGGAAGATGATCAGCCCGGCCATCAGGGCCACGACAGTATCCAAAAGCATGATGTGCGCGGCCTCGCCGGTGAGCCGGCGCTCGCGGCCGATGTAGCTGCCAAAAATGGCCATGCTGCCAATGCCGATGGAGAGGGTAAAAAAGGCCTGCCCCATGGCGGCAAAAATCACCGTGCCCACGCCCTGCTCCACCATGCGCCCAAAATCAGGCCTGAGATAAAACTCTATGCCCTTCATGGCTCCGGGCAGGGTGACGGAGCGGACCACCAGCACGAGCATGACCAAAAGCAGGCAGGTCATCATGAACTTGGTTACGCGCTCCACCCCACTCTGCAGGCCCCTCGCGCAGACCAGCGTGCCAATGAGCACGGCAAGCCCCATCCACAGCGTCATGCCCACAGGATCAGCAAGAACATTGCCGAAAAAGCCCCCCACCTGCTGCGGCGTGAGCCCGGCAAGATGCCCGCTTGCGGAATGCCAGCAGTAGGCAAGCATCCAGCCCGTGACCGTCGTGTAAAAAATCATCAGGATAAAGCAGCCCAGGACCCCGGCGTAACCATGCAGGTGCCATAAGGAACCCTCTGGCTCAAGCATGCGGAAGGCCTGCCCGATGCCGCGCTGCGCCGCACGCCCCACGGAAAATTCCATAACCAGCACTGGCAGGCCCAGGGCAATGAGACACAAAAGGTAGACCAGCACAAAAGCCGCCCCGCCGTAGCTGCCCGCGATGAACGGAAAACGCCAGACATTGCCAAGACCGATGGCGCACCCGGCCGAAATCAGCAGGAATCCGATGCGGCTCCCAAGTTTCTCTCTCATCCCTTGTCCCCTGGTCTTTTTTGCAGGCTGCCAAGTCCTTCAAAGAAGCCCTGGCTCAAGCTCGTTGATAAAAGTGCAAGCAATGGCAATGGCCAAGGTCTTCATTGAAAACCTTGGCCAAATGCACGTTCATAAACGGGGCAATGCCCCGCGGCAGCGCCGTTAGAAGGAATACTGGACCTGAAGTCCGAAGATATTGTAGTCGCCGTGGTAGGAAGCATGCATCTCAGTGTTGCCGTAGATGGAGCTGGTCATGCTGTGGCTGGCGGTGGCGCATTTGGCGAACATGTGGGTGTAGGCCGCGTCAAACTGCCAGTTGCCCCAGACATAGCTCATGCCGATAGAGGCGAGGATGCGGTTGCTGTCCGGCACGCGCGCCGTGCGGTGCCCGGAATCCGGCACGCCAGCCTGGTCCCAGGAAACGCCGCCGCGCAGGGTGAAGGCGTCGGTCCAGTGGTAATCAAGGCCGGCCGCCACGGTCCAGGTGTTCTTCCAGCGTTCCTGAACGGGCTCAACAGACGCGATGTCAGAGAAAATGTCGAGCGTCTTGAAGCGGCTCCAGTGGGTCCAGCGGACATTGGCGGAAAGGTCGATCTTGTCAGTCAGGCGGTGGAAAGCGGCAAGCTGCACATGCTCAGGCAAGGTCAGGCTGGTGCAGGCATAGCCGCGCGCGTTAATGCCGGAAAGCGTATGTGAGCCGTGAATGCGGCTGGTAATCTTGGAATGGTAGCTCAGGCCGAAGCGCGTATCCTTGACAGGCTCGTACATGAGGCCCAGCTTGTAGCCCAGGTTCACGCCGTCAGCCCGCATGTCGGAGCGGATCATGCCGCCGCGGACAACGTCGTTGCTCAGCTCGGCATCGAAATAGCGCACAACGAGGCTCGCGCCCAGGGAGAAAGAATCCGTAAGCTTATAGGCCACGGACGGCGTGAAATCCGTAGTGGCAACGCGCGAGGTCAGGGCGTGGATGGAGCCGAACCAGTCCTCGTTGTACTCCGTGACCATACCGTAGGGCACGTACACGCCAAAGCCAAAGCGCCAGTCTTCCCACGCCGCCTGGGCAAAGCCAAAGGGGATGGCAACGGCTTCGGAAAGCTTGCCGGGGGGGTAGGTCATATCCCCCGCGTCCGTCTTCAGGTAGCCGCGGGCCTTGGAATGCAGGTGGATGAGGTGCGAGCCAAGCTGAACGCCGCTGCCTTTGAGCGTCATGCCGGCGGGGTTGCTGGCAATGGCGGAGTAGTCGTCCCCGGCAACGCCAGAGCCGGCAAAGGCGCGGCCCTGGTTGGTCACGGAATATTCAGAAAGCTGGAAGCCGCCGGCAAAAGCCGTGCCGGCCCACATACACACCGCAAGGGCGAGCAGCAAAATCTTCTTTGTCATAGAGGTGTCCTTTGCGGGCCCGGCTTTAAGGAATCGCTCCGTCCAGCCTTAACGCGTTCTCGGCCAGTTTTCCGCGCCCAGTGATTTTCAGCCCGTTACCATAGACATTTTTCGCCCCATCTCAAATCATTTTCACCAACTTTTAGTATGGTATTCAATTTTTTTTAATACTCTGTATTATATGTATTTTTTTAATAAAAAACTTTTTTCTTGCTGAATATCAAGATAATGGTACACCAGATTCAGCCGCGCATAGATGCGGGGACTGATGCTTTTTACCCATTGTTTTCATTACTCTTTTACGAGGAACATCCCATGGCGCAGACATGCCGCTTCTGCGGCGCTGAGAACACGATCAAATATGGCATGGTTTTTGGCCAGCAGCGCTTTCTCTGCCGGGATTGCGGCCGCCAGTTTGTGGCAGGGCGTCTGCCCGAACACTCGGAGCGCGACAAGTTCACCGCCTTCACCCTGGCCATGGCCGGCATCCCCAAGACCATGATCGGGCAGCTCCTGCAAATCAGCGCGCAGAGCGTAATGCGCTGGATCCGAAGGCTCGCGGAAGACAACAGGCTGACGCAGAAGGAATATTCCTCCCGCATGAGGGAGACCAACGTCATTGAGCTTGTGCGCTACTTCGCCAAAAAGGAAAAGAAGCGCCAGGCGCGGAGCATGTGGCTTGTGCCGTATGTCTTCCCCTCAGGCTGGAGCCTGGACCTTGTGCTGCAAAGGCCAGCCCCCCGCCTTAAGCCGGAAGAAGACGCCCCGCTGGAAATCAGCCTGATGGGCGATGAAATCCTCAAAGGCGTTGTGCAGGATGAAAAGACCGGGCGCCTGCGCATACTCAGGGAAAATTTCGCCGCGCTCTGCCAGGAGCGGCTGAACATCAGGCTGCGCAACCTCTCCAGGCTCGGGAGCACCGTTGTCTATTGCAAGCGCTATTTCAAGCGCTACAGGAAAAGCATCCAGAACAGCCCCTACATTTTCTTCCTTTTTGGCGACAACGACTGCAACTTCAACTGGGACGCCATTTCCCGGCATCCCCTGCAGGCGCACAACCCCGCCTGCACGCTGGAAACCTTCCGCGAGAAATACAGCTCGCTGATCATGGAGGCCAAGCGCGAGGGGAAAATGCCCGTGCTGCTCTCGCTGCCGCCCGTCATCCCCGAACGCTATTTCAAAACCATCGGGGCCATGTACAACAAGGCGGCCATCCGCCAGTGGCTCAACGCGGACCTGGGCTACATCCGCCAATGGCAGCAAATGTACAACCTGGAAATCTTCAAAATAGGTGTCCGGCTCAACGTGCCCGTTTTTGACATCACCACCCCCTTCCTCCAGCAGCGGAACCCCGGCGACTTCATCTGCGCGGACGGCGTGCACCCCAACGCCGCAGGGCACAGGCTTATTGCGGACGCCATATGCAGCCACGTTGCCAGCCTGAACCCACCCATCTTTCCCCCTTCCGCGTCAAAGTGAGACAAAGGGCGGCTCTGCTGCCGGCAGAATACAAAACGCTGTGATATGTGATATATGAATAAGGAGCCTTGCCATGGAACTGCGCGTATTAAAATACTTTTTGGCCATAGCTCGCGAAGGCAGCCTGACCAAAGCCTCCGCCGTGCTGAACGTCACGCAGCCGACCATTTCCAGGCAAATCCAGGATTTGGAATCCGAACTTGGACAGCGCTTGTTCGACAGAGGGAACAAAACTCTTGCTCTGACCCCTGAAGGCGTGCTTTTCCGCAGGCGTGCAGAAGAAATTCTTGAGCTCACGGAAAAAACCAAGGCTGAATTTTCCGCCATGGGCGGCGTGCTTGCCGGCGACGTGCACATAGGCTGCGCAGAAACAAAATCGTTTTATGAGCTATCCCTGATCTTCGCCGCTATCCAGAAGCAATACCCCGATGTGCATTTTCATTTGTACAGCGGCAACGATGAAGATGTACTGCATCGTCTGGACAGTGGAATTCTGGATTTTGGCGTGCTTTTGGAGCCTTTTGACATTTCTCGATACAGCAGCCTGCGCCTGCCCATGAAGGAACGCTGGGGGCTTATTCTCCTGAACAGCCATCCTCTGGCCAGACAGCCCTCCATCAAAAAAGAAGAGCTTTACGGTCTGCCGCTGATTTTTTCCCGTCAGGCGCAAAACGCCAATCCGGCGGCAAACGGCGTAATCAGCTGGTTTGGCGACGGCTTTCCCCGGCTGAATATCGTCGCCACCTTTAACCTGCTCTTCAACGCCGTGATGATGGTCAAAGCAGGCGTCGGCAGCGTCGTAAGCATCGACAGAATCATTACCAGCGGAAACGAAGACGATATATGCTTCCGCCCGTTCGAGCCTCCGCTGGAATCGCGGCTGGCCATGATCTGGAAGAAAGACAGGTTGTTTTCCAATCCCGCAAGGCTTCTTTTGGAGCGCATGGAATCCTCCTTTGACAAATGATTTGTGAAAACTGAGCCAGACAACCCCCCCGGCTTCGCTTATAATTGCCTTAAAGGCAATCATCCCTTTACCTATAAAGTATTTGCAAATAAAAGCCCTTGCTCCTATATCCTGATTGCATAGAAAACAACCTTAACACATACGGAGCGCGGGCATGAACATAATCAAAAAAAGCGCATTGGCAGCAACATTATTCCTCGCCGGAGCAGCCATGCTTGGCGGGACTACCAGCGCTTTCGCGGCGCAGGAGGCAAGTAGCCTGATGAAAAATTCTTCCATAGAAAATTTTGGCAGGGATACGCGAGTATTCAAGACGGATGCTTCCATCCAAGTCAAAAAAGTCCATTTTCAAAACCGTTACGGCATCAGCGTGACAGGTGATTTGTATCTTCCTCCAAACTTTGATGAACAGAAAAAATACGCCGCCGTTGCGTTGAGCGGCCCCTTTGGCGCTGTCAAGGAGCAGGTTTCCGGTCTCTACGCCCAGGAGCTTGCCAGGAGAGGTTTTGTTGCCGTAGCCTTTGACCCTTCCTTTACAGGAGAAAGCGGAGGCAATGTGCGCGATGTGGCATCGCCTGATATTTTTACCGAAGATTTCAGCGCGGCCATAGATTTTATCGGCATGCTGCCCTATGTTGACCGCGAGCGGCTGGGAGCCATGGGCATCTGCGGACTTTCAGGGCCTGCCATCACCGCCGCCACCAACGACCTGCGCATCAAGGCCGTGGCGGTTTCGGCCATGTACGATATGGTGGACAGCATCCGAAATCACTACAAAGGCGACTACTACACGCCCAAGCAGCGCGAAATCGTAAAGCAATATCTGGCCGAAATGCGCTGGAAAGAAGCGGAAAAAGGCAGCTCGATACCTGGGTACCACGAAATTCCCGTTGACAAAGACGGCAAAGTCATCCGCATGGGGAAAAAACTCTTACCCGATAAGCTGCCTGAAGGAGCAGATTCCGTGACCAAGGAATTCTTTGACTATTATTGCGGCCGCGCCTACCACGAACGCTCCATCAATTCCGCTGCCGCATGGTCTTCCACCACGCCGTACGGCTTCTTCAACTTTCCCTTAGACAGCCATATTGAAGAAATCAGCCCACGCCCGATCATGCTGATTACCGGCGACAAGGCGCATTCCAAATACCACTCCGACGATGTGTACAAACGCGCCAAAAAACCAAAGGAGCTTCTTGTTGTTCCCGGCGCGACGCATACCGACCTGTACGACCAGCTGGACAAGATTCCCTTTGACAAGCTGGCGGCATATTTCAATCAGTATCTGAAATAACATGCATGATAAATGGAGACTGCCTTCGGGCAGTCTTTTTCTTTGAATTTCAAGAAAAGCGCATGACCCTATCAAAATCCCCTCCGTGTCCTGCCTGGACGCCTGAAAAAACATCATGAAGAATTCTGCGCGGACATTCGGATGCGCATGGCCGGCTTTTTCATGGATGTTTATGGCATCGGTCACTCGTTAGGATACAGGAACATCGAATAATAAAACCCAGAGAAAGGGCAGCCACAGAAACACAGGAGGCTGCAGAAAAATAAAAGGAGAGCAAAGCTGTGGGCATATTTGCTTTTGAGAGCAGAACTGTGCTGCTGAATAACGGACGCAGGATGCCGCTTGTTGGCTTAGGGACCTATGCCCTGAATCACAGCAAATGCGTAAATGCTGTTATGGCGTTTCTGAAGGCTGGAGGACGACTCATCGACACGGCGCATTTTTACGGAAACGAAGACGCTGTGGGAGAAGGCGTCAGACGCGCCATGAAAGAATACGGCATCCCCAGGGAAGACATCTTCGTAACGACCAAGCTCTACCCGAACCAGTATTCCGATCCCGAAGCCGCAATCGCGCAGGCGTATGGGAAACTGAATATCGGATTCATAGACCTTCTTTTGCTACACCACCCTGGAACTGACGATGTAAAAACATACAAGGCTGCTGAAAACGCAGCGGCAGATGGCAGAATCGGCTCCATAGGCCTTTCAAACTGGTATGTGCGGGAACTGAAGGAATTCCTGCCGAAAATCAGCGTTATGCCGGTACTCGTACAAAATGAAATCCATCCCTTTTACCAGGAACAGGAGGTCGTTCCCTACATCCAGTCTTTGGGCATCGTTGTGCAAGGCTGGTATCCCTTTGGAGGAAGAGGTTACACAAAAGACATGCTGGGAAATGGCACTCTGGAGGCAATTGCAGCAGCGCACGGCGTTACCGCGGCGCAGGTAATCCTGCGCTGGAATCTGCAGCGGGGCGTGACTGTCATTCCCGGTTCAGGCAATCCTGATCACATCAAAGAAAACCTTGATATCTTTGATTTCAAACTCAGCGATGAAGAAATGAAGGCCATCTCCAGGCTTGACCGTAATGAAAAGCATGACTGGTATTGACGAGTAATCTCCAAAAGAAAATGGGCTTGCCTGCCAATCACGGAAGAACACAATAGTAAGCGCAGGCATAACAAGCTGCCATTAAAGCCGCCTGGGTTTCTGCAAAATCATCGGAAGCCCCTTGCGCTTTTCACCCGCCCTGCATAACATGGTGCAAAAAACTGTTGGGATTTAAGGTGAAAATGCCATGATACAGCTTACATTCCACAGAGAAAGCGTCTGCATGGGCGATGACGCGGGCAACGGCATATATACGGTTGAAATGCCGGATGAGGCGTCACTCGGTGACCTGATCAATGTGATCAGGCACGGCGGCTGCGGCAACGGCTGGCCGATCCCCTATACAGGAGCTAACAGTTCCTGGGTAATCACCTCCAACATCGGCAGCCTTGCGGATATTTACACAGACAAGGAAGGCGAATGGCATGTGAGCTATCACAGTCATGCCGAAGAAACGCCGCTGCAGGGGCTGGGAATCAAATGGACCTTTGGCGGCCGCCTCTGACGGCGAAACCTGCAGCGCGGCCGCTTAGATGCTGCGCAGGATGATAAGCAAAATGCGGTGATACGCATGAACTATTTTTAAGGCATCCATACGGCGCAAACAGCAAAACAGCATTTCAGGAGGTGCTATGCGCTACGTATTCTGCCCCAAATGCGGAACAAAGCTTAAAGAGATAGCCATCGCGGATGACGGCATGGTCCCGTACTGCGAACCCTGCGGCACGCCCTGGTTCGACAGCTTTCACAGCTGCGTCATCGTCCTGACCTACAACGAATATGACGAAATCGCGCTTACCAGGCAAAGCCACCTCTCCGACACCTACACATCAGTGACCTCCGGCTACATCACGCCCGGCGAAACTGCGGAGGAATGCGCTGTGCGGGAAGTGAAGGAGGAACTGGGCCTGGATTTAGAAACGCTGGAATACGCGGGGACCTACTGGTTTGGCAAAAAAGACATGCTGATGCATGGATTCATCGGCTTTGCCCGCAAGAAAGCGTTCCAGCTCTCCGAAGAAGTTGATTCCGCCGAATGGGTCCCTGCCCTTGAGGCGCCCAAAACCATGTTCCCTGAACGCCCCGGAAACGCGCTGCACCCCATCTACCGCAAGTTTTTGAAAAAACGCGGGCTGTCAGAACAATAACGTCCAGCCTGCCTGGATGCGCTGGGAATCGGGATTTGTGGGGAGATACGTATGATGGAAATTCGGAAAGCCGAACTGAGTGACGCTGAACGCTTGCTGGAGATATATGGTTACTATGTCAGGAATACGGCGATAACCTTTGAGTATGATACTCCGTCTCCTGATGAGTTCAGGTCCCGCATAGAGCAAACCTTAAAGCGGTATCCGTATCTGGTCATCCTGAGAGATGGCCTTATTGAGGGATATGCCTATGCAGGACCCTTTGTTGGCAGGGCAGCCTATGACTGGTCCTGTGAAGTGACGATATACCTTGACCATAAGGCGCAAAAACTCGGCATGGGCAGGATGCTTTACGAGGCATTGGAGGCAGAGCTCAGGAAAATGGGCATTCTCAACCTTTATGCCTGCATCGCGTATCCTGAAACCGAAGATGAGTATCTTTCTGCAAACAGCGCGGATTTCCATGCGCATCTTGGCTTCGTAAAGGCCGGCGAATTTCACAAGTGCGGGTATAAGTTTGGCCGATGGTACCACATGATCTGGATGGAAAAGATCATCGGGAAGCACAAGGAGCAGCAGCCACCTGTTCGGGGGTATGCAGATTTAAAATGAAAATAATTCCAGCCTATGCGGATGTGCGCGGCATCGGGGCCAGCAGGATGTTCAATGTGCATAATAGATGAGTCATAATTAGGAGTTGTTGATAATGATGGTCCATCAGCTCAAAATTTACTTCAATGTCACGGAAAAAATAAAGCGCTTTGTCTATATTTATTTAATTGAAGCGGAATACTGCTACCTTATTGATTCCGGCGTCTGTGGCTGCGAGGCACAGATCATCAACTATATGGATACGATTGGACGGAAACTGCCAGATCTTAAAGGCATATTTTTGACCCATGCCCACCCTGACCACATCGGAGCCGCTGCATGGCTGCGCGAACATACAGGCTGCAAGGTCTATGCCAGCGCCGGGGAAAAGGCGTGGATTGAAAATATTGACCTTCAGTTCAGGGAAAGGCCAATACCCAATTTCTATAAGCTGGCCGGAAAATCAGTGCATGTCGACTGCATTGTGAACGATGAAGAGACTGCTGAACCAGAGCCCGGCCTGACCATTAAAGCCATTCGCACAGCCGGGCATTCTGTTGATGGAATGTCGTATCAGGCTGGAAAGACCTTGTTTATCGGTGATGCTGTTCCTGTGAAAGGGGATATCCCTATTTTCATTGATGAAAAGAAAATCAGGGCTGCGCTGAACAGGCTAGAAACAATCCAAGGTGTCGAAAAGTTCTGCCCTGCGTGGGATCAAAGCTATGATCCCGCCATGATGAAGAGGAAAATCACTGAGGCCAGAGCCTTGATTGATGCATTGAAGGAAGCTGTGGCAGCCTGTGATGATGGCATTGGGAATACGGAATTGGCTGGACGGGTCTGTGAATATCTGCGGATGCCGATGTTCAGGGATAACCCTTTGTTTGCCAGGACAGTTGCCAGCCTGAGGGAAAAGGTGGAAATGATATGAGCTGCTATTTTCTCATTGATACGTATATTGATGAAAGGCGCGGCAGAGGCTCGTATGATGACTACATCGAAAACGTTAAGCCGATCGTGGAAAAGTACGGCGGGAGCTATCTGCTCCGCACGGAAAAGGTCGCTCACCTCAATCCGCTTAGGACTCCGCAGAGGGTTATCATCATCAAATTTCCGAACCGTGAAATGCTGGAAACGTGTTTCTCGTCAGAGGAATATAAGAGCATCGAACGGAAGAGAACGGAAAGCGTAGATGCCCGGGCCATCATTGCAGAAGAATGAGGGGGCCGGCTGGCCGGGTCCGCCATTGATGGCGGCCGTGAATGGCGGGGCACAGCCGAATGAAGCGGCAAGGACGCAAAAGGCAAAGCAATATTTCGTGAGGGACCTATGGCTGGCAGAGATGAGCGTTATTTCCGGGTGATTTCAAATCAGGTACGGTTTGGCTGCGGATACAGGATCGTAGAAGGCAGGCGGCAGTATTTTGCCTGGCACGGCTATCCGAACCGGAACGACGACTTTTTTACCACCGCAGAGATCAGCGAAGGAGAATATGGGCAAATAGGCAGGGAATACCCCGGGGAAATCTCTGCTGACAGGGAAACGGCGGAAGAATTCCGCAATAAATATGTAGATGGGCATCCGGTGCTTC
>JAGADT010000037.1 GCA_017613475.1 Desulfovibrionaceae bacterium
AGGCCGGCCAAAACATGATCGCGCAGGCGTAGAGCCCGCCTGTCTCTTTTGCAGGCTCGCTGCCTGATAACAAAGGCCCGGTGAAAACCGGGCCTTTCCTTTCAAGCCGAAATGAATTCACTGCCGTTCAGGTGAACGGTCATCCAGCTATCTTGTGCGCCAGCTTGCGCCGCTTCGCAATCCCTCTGAGAAGAAGATGGGGAGCTGGCAGGACGCCGGCTAAAAGCGCCTCCCGCCCGAGACGCCCACGCTCCAGACGCCGCTGGCCCTGGTCTCAATGCGGCGCGGGCCGTCATCGCCATAGCCTGCGCAGGCTGCGGCAAGCAGGAATGCTGCCAAAAGGGGCAGGAGCCAAAGCCTTTTCACAGCATGTCTCCGTCTTCAGAGGGCGCGGCCATGATGTCCGGATCTTCAAAAGCCGTGTATTCAGGGAGGAATACCAGCTCCACAGTGCCGATGGGGCCGTTCCTCTGCTTGCCGATGATGATTTCGGCCTTGCCGCGGTTGGGGTTGTCTTCTTTTTTGTTGTAGACCTCGTCGCGGTAGATGAACATGATCACGTCGGCGTCCTGTTCAATGGCGCCGGATTCACGCAGGTCGGAGAGGAGGGGGCGCTTGTCGCCGCGTTCTTCAAGCTTGCGGTTCAGCTGCGAGAGGGCGACCACAGGGATATCCAGTTCCTTGGCCAGCGCCTTGAGGGAGCGCGAAATTTCAGAAATTTCCTGCTCACGGGAGTCCGTGCGCTTTGAAGACCTCATGAGCTGGAGGTAATCGACCACAACAAGGTCCACGCCGGACTTGGCCTTCAGCCGGCGGACGCGCGCCCGCAGCTCCATCGGCGAAAGGGCGGGGGTATCGTCAATGAACACGGGGGCCTGCCTGAGCACGTCGCTGGTGGCAAAGAGGCGGCTCCACTCTTCATCGTTCAGGAATCCGCGGCGGATGTGGCTTAAGTCAACCTTGGCCCAGGCGCCAAGCATGCGGCTCATCAGCTGCTCGGCAGACATTTCCAGCGAGAATACGGCGACTTTTTTATTGTCCTGCACGGCTGCGCGCAGGGCCATGTTCAGCGCAAAAGCTGTTTTGCCCATGGAAGGCCTGGCGGCAACAATAATCAGGTCTGAAGGCTGGAGTCCGGCGGTCTTTTTGTCCAGCTGGATGTAGCCGGTTGTCACCCCTGTGACGGAGCTCTTGTTTTCCATCCGCTTCTGCAGCGTTTCAAAAACGCCGTCCAGGAGCCCCTTGGTATCCTGAAAGTCCCTGCCTGCCGTGCGTTCGCCCACGGCAAAGACCGCCTGCTCTGATTCGTCCAGCAGGTCTGAGACCGGGATTGTGGCGTCAAAGCAGTTGCCGATGATGTTTGAGCATGCTTCAATGAGCGCGCGCTGCTGCGCCTTGTCGCGGACAATGCCGGCATAATACTCGGCGTTGGCGCTCCCCAGCACCTTTCCCGTAAGTTCGGCAAGGTATACCGCGCCGCCGGCGGCTTCCAGCTGTTTGCTGTCATTCAGGTAGGAGGCTGTGGATACAAGGTCTATGGGCGCGCCTTTGCGGTAAAGCTCGGTGAAGGCGCTGAAGATGACCGCGTGGGCCGGCAGGTAAAAATCCCGGGGGCTCAACATGCCGGCAAGCGTGTTGAACACCTCGTTGCGGAGCAGGATGCCCCCGAGAACGGCCTGCTCGGCCTCAACGTTGTTCGGGGGGACACGGCGGAGAATGTCGTTTGTAGCCCGTTCCGCGGAACGCAGTGCGGGAGACTTCTGGGGAGCGTTGCTGGGCATGGGGGAACCTCGCGCAGGATATTTGGGTAAGCTACAGCGAAAGTCCCAATTTCTCAAGCGCGGGGGGCTATGCTGCCCCCGTATTTCTTTGCGGGCAGCCGCGTGTTTTTAATGCCCGCGCTGCGTGCAGGAAGTCTTTTCTTGGGGCAATTCCGTCTGATTGCACAAAACAAAAAAAGCCGCCTCGCGTCTTAAAGACGGAGGCGGCTCATGGAGTGTCAGGCGCTAGGCGTTGGGCGCTTCGGCCGGAGCTTCAGCCGCGGCTTCCGCTTCCTGAGCGGGGGCGGCTTCTTCTTCGCCGTGGTACTTGTCTTCAGAAACCACTTTCACCGTCAGCGCGGCAACAACGTCGGCGTGCAGGCGGATGCGCACGGGGTGTTCGCCAAGCGTGCGGATAGCGTGGTCGAAGAGGATGCGGCGGCGGTCCACTTCAAGGCCCTTTTCAGCGAGGGCGTCGCCAATGATGTGGCTGGTAACGGAGCCGTAGAGCTTATCGTTATCGCCAACACGCATGGGGATGACAAGGGTCATGCCGTCGAGCTTGCCAAACATTTCGTCGGCCTGGGCGCGCAGGGCGTCCATACGGGCCTGCAGTTTGCGGCGTTCAAGTTCAAAAGCTTTCAGATTGCCGGGAGTGGCCGCCATGGCCAGCCCCTGGGGCAGGAGAAAGTTGCGGCCATAGCCGGGACGGACCGAAACAACATCGCCAAGACGGCCCAGATTTTCCACATCGGCGCGGAGAATGATTTTCATGCCGGGCCTCCTAGAGCGTGCTCTTTTTCTTCACGTCGCTGGAATGAACGGCCGTGTAGAACAGGAGCGCCATCTGACGGGCTCGCTTGATTTCCACGGAAAGCCGGCGCTGGTGTTCAGCGCAGGTGCCGGTAATGCGGCGCGCAATGATTTTGCCGCGCTCGGTGATGTATTCCCGCAGGATGTCCGGGCGCTTGTAATCAAGGGGCAGGTCTTTGTCTGCGCAGAAACGGCAGAACTTGCGCCGGGGGGCGAACTTTTTCTTAACGAAAGCCATTACGCGACCTCCTTGGCAACTTCGGCGTTTTCTTCCAGCTTCACGGTGATGAACTTGAACACGCCGTCGCTGATGCGGATCACGCGTTCAAGCTCGGCAACGACGCTGCCTGGAGCAATGTATTCAAGACGCACGTAGTAGCCGCGCATCTGCTTCTGAACAGGGTAGGCGAGATCGCGCATCCCCCAGTGGTCTGTTTCCGTCATCTGGCCCTGGCCCTGCTCGATGATGCCGGTGAACGTGGCAAGAAGCGCGTCGCGCGCTTCCGTGCCCAGCTCAGGCGAGAGCAGCAGCAGGGTTTCAAACTTGCGCATGGATTCCTCCTTACGGTCTATGGCCCATTTGCCCCATGCAAACGGGCAAGGCAGAAGCGCAAGGATTATCCAATTGGCAATGCCTTGTCAAGCCTAAGGATCGTTATTTCCCTGTATTCAGCGCTTCCGCGGCCTCTGCGAGTCTTTCGCGGATGGCGATGTGCTGCGGGCAGACTTCTTCGCATTCGCCGCACTGCGCGCATTCCGAAGCGGGCTTTCTGCCGTGCATGTTGACCAGCCAGTTCTCCTGGTTCTTGGCGGCCTGCATATCGTGGTAAAGGGTGAGGATGTTCATTGCCGTGAATGTTCCGGAAATGCCGATGCCCTGCGGGCAGACCTTGGCGCAGTAATCGCAGGAGGTGCAGGGGATCATGGGCAGGCTTTCCAGCACGCTGCGGGCACTGTGCACCGTATTCAGCTCAGCGGCTGAAAGCGGTTTGAAATGTTCCATATAGGCTGAGTTTTCTTCCATCTGCTGCATGGTGCTCATGCCGGAGAGTACGGTGATCACGCCTTCCAGGCTGGCGGCAAAGCGGATGGCCCAGGAGGCGGGCGAGGCTGAGGCATCGGCGCTGCGCAGGACCTCGGCAACGGGGGCTGGCGGGTTGGCAAGCAGCCCGCCTTTTACCGGTTCCATGATGATTACGGGCTTGCCGTGGGCGCGGGCCACTTCGTAACAGCGCCTGGACTGAATGGCCGGGCTTTCCCAGTCCGCGTAATTGATCTGCAGCTGCACGAACTCCGCTTCAGGATGCCTGGTGAGGATGTCTTCCAGTTCTTCCGCCGAGGCATGGAAGGAAAAGCCCAGGTGCCTGACCAACCCTTCTTTTTTCTTTTGCAGGACGAAATTCCAAAGATCGAAATTTTCAAAAAAGGCTGTCCGTGTTTCCCCCAGGTTGTGCAGCAGGTAGAAATCGAAATAGCCTGCACCGGTCTGTTTCAGGGATGTTTCAAACTGGGCGATGGCGTCGTCCCGCGTCGCGCAGTTAATCCACGCGGCGTTTTTTGTGGCGAGCTGGAATGTATCGCGGGGATGCCGTTCAACAAGCGCTTGGCGGATGGCGTCTTCACTGCCCGGATAGGCCCACGCCGTGTCAAAGTAAGTAAATCCCCGGGAGAGGAACATATCCACCATTTGCCTGACTTGGTCGATATCTATGGCGCCGTCCTTTTTAGGAAGGCGCATGAGGCCAAAGCCAAGCTTCTTGATGTCTTCGCCGAGATAAGCCATGGGAGCCTCCTTTGCAGTCAGTGGGGAAGTCCTTTTTTTGCGCCGGATGCCGGCAGATATGTTTCAGGGCCGGCTTTTATTGGGCATAACTATCATGGATAGCTGCCTTTTTCAAACGCCGGAGCAGAGTGCCGCGCCTGGCGGTAGGGAATGGGGACGCATTTCCGGCTTGTTCTTTTGCTTTGCCTGGGGAATGGTGTGGGGAAAGAAAAAAGCACTCATGGCATTGCTGCCATAAGTGCCTGAAATTCCTTGGTGGGCAGTAGGTGACTTGAACACCTGGCATTCGGCTTGTAAGGCCGACGCTCTACCAACTGAGCTAACCGCCCGTGTGTGGCGGACACATCCGCTGCGTTTCTATAGAGCAATCTTTCAGGAAACGCAAGCCTTTTAGCTGATGACCGCTGTCCTTGCCGCGGAATGCCCCACTGAGAAGGCTTTGGCAATGAACGAGCCGATGCTCCAGTACTGCTGCACAAGCGGCGCGAAAAGCAGGGGATCGATGGCCGCCACATCCGGCAGCCCGTCAGGCGTGAGGCAGCCGTCGTCAATTTTCACATCCATGATTTCACCGATGAACTGGGTGTGGGAACCAAGATCCATGCTGCGCAGGAGCGCTAGTTCAATCACAAGGGGGCACTGCGCCACATAGGGGGCGTCAATGTGCTCGGCTGGCTCAGGGGTCAGGTCCAGGGTAAGGAACTTGTCCATTTCCGAGCCTGAGTGCATGCCCGCAAAGTCCGCCTGCGCCGCAAGCTTTCGTGAAGGGATGTTTACGGTAAAGGCCTTGCGTTCCGTAATGGCCGCGTAGGTCCAGCGGCTTTTGCGGATGGAAACGGCAATGGCCGGAGGCTGCGAGGCGCAGATGCCGCCCCAGGCCGCGGTCATGATGTTGGGTTTTCCATCGCGGTCGTATGTGCCGACCAGCATGACGGGAGTGGGAAGCAGGAAGGGTTTTGCACCAAAAGAACGCAGCATGGCATCCTCGTTTTTTCAAAGGGGTTTATGTTAATGAAGGGCACCTGCATTGGAGCGGCGGACAAGGGCGGTGTTTAATGCCCGGTGATGCCGTATTTTTTCAGTTTGTACTGCATCAGGCTCTTGGAGATGCCAAGGAGCTTAGAGGCGTTGGTCTGGATGAAATCCGCGCGGACAAGCGCCCTCCGGATCAGCGCGGCTTCAATGCGCTCCAGCGTATCGGCCAGGTCCAGCTCTACGGGAAGCAAGTCCACGGCGCTTTTAAACTGGGCTTCTTCATCCCGGATTTCCGGGGGCAGGTGCTCGAGGTTGATGACATTTCCGGGCACCAGCACCACGCAGCGCTCAACCACGTTCTGCAGCTGGCGCACGTTGCCGGGCCATTCGTACCCTACAAGGTAGTTGAGGGCTTCCGTGGAGAAGGATTTCAGGGGCAGCTCGTTTTCCTTGCAGGATTTTTCGGTGAAATGGGCAACCAGCAGCGGGATGTCCTCCCGGCGCTCGCGCAGGGGGGGGAGGGCAATATGCACGACATTGAGCCTGTAATACAAATCCTCGCGGAAGGCGCCGGACTGCACAAGCGTGAGGAGGTCCTTGTTTGTTGCGGCAACAACACGGATGTTGACCTCGATTTCCGTGGTGCCGCCGACACGCTCAAACTTGTGCTCCTGCAGCACCCTAAGCAGCTTGACCTGGAGCTCAGGCGTCAGCTCGCCGATTTCATCCAGGAAGAGCGTTCCGCCGTCGGCCTGCTCAAAGCGACCCCGCCGCATGGCCACGGCGCCGGTGAAGGAGCCTTTTTCGTGTCCGAAAAGCTCGCTTTCCAGCACGCCCGGGTTCAGGGCCATGCAGTTGACGGAAACAAAAGGCTCCTTGTTGCGGGGGGAGGCAAAATGGATGGCCTTTGCCACAAGTTCCTTGCCTGTGCCAGATTCTCCGCTGATAAGCACAGTGGCCTTGCTTGGCGCGACCCTGTCCACCATGGAGAGCATTTCGCGCATGGCGTGGCTGCTGCCGATGATGTTGTGCTTGCCGTAGTGCTCTTCCAGGGATTCATGCAGGATCCTGTACTGCCGGTGCATCCTGGAAAGCTCCGCGGCGTTTTGCACGGCGAGCAGCAGGTCGTCGTTGGAAAAGGGCTTGGTGATGTAATTGGTGGCGCCCTGCTTCATTAAGTCCACCGCGCTGGCAATGGAGCCGAAGGCTGTCATGATGAGCACGGGGATGTTCGGCCAGTTTTTCTTGACCCTGGCAAGGACCTCGCCGCCGGTCACGCGCGGCATCTTCATGTCGGTAATGACCACGTCCACTTCCGAGTCTTCCAGGAACGCCAGCGCGGTTTCCGGATCACTCAGCGCCGTGACTTCATACCCGGCGTCTTTCAGCAGCGCCTCAAGGACCAGCAGGTAGTTGACCTCGTCGTCGATGATCAGCAGGTGGGTTTTTTCGTTGTTCATGCTTGGGGCTCCTTGTTCGCTGGCGTGGGCTGGGCGGGCGCCGCATCCGGGCGCAGGGGCAGGATGATGGTTACCTTTGCGCCGCCTTCAGGCGCGTTGGCAATGCCCAGCTCCCCGCCATGCCCGGTGATGATGCTGTTGACGATGGGCAGGCCGAGGCCTGTGCCGTGGTCCTTGGTTGTGAAAAACGGGTCAAGGGCGTGTTCAAGGCTTTCCGGCGGAAATCCCGGGCCTGTGTCGCGCACGGAAAGGCGGATGCGCAGGTCCTCTGTGATTTCGCCGTCAATGAAAAGCGTGCCGTCATGTTCCATGGCCTGCAGCGCGTTGCTGATAACATTATACAGCGCGCGGTACAGGAGGTCCTTGTCGCCGGAGGTGGGCAGGGCATGGGGCGTGCTGCGCTCCAGGCGGATGCTGCGCTTAAGGAATTCGCCTTCCAGGAAGCCCAGCGCCTGGTCGATGATGACGCTCATGTCAACAGGCAGGGGCTTGGGCACCCGCGGGCGGGCGTAATCGAGAAAGTCGTTGACGGTCTGGCTCAGCCTTTTGGATTCGCTGTGCACCGCTTCCAGGATGCGGTGGGTGAGCGCGTCAGTCCCGCCAGCCCTGTTCAGGAGGAGCTCCGAGCTGGAGCGGATGATGCCCAGGGGATTGCGGATTTCGTGGGCGATGCTGGAAATGACGCGTCCCATGCTGGCAAGCCGCTCGTTTTCGTGAAGTTCGGATTCAAGCTTCCTTGTGCGCCGCATGCGTTCGGCAAGGATGCGGTCCGCGCGGACAATAAACATCTGGAGCAGGCCGAACAGCACCGCGGAGGAGCCCAGGCACAAGGCCAGGATGAACCATTGGAAGCGGATGACGGTTTCGTAATCATCCGTGATGTCCTTCACGATTTCCACAACGCCGACAATCAGGGGCGGCTCGTCATGGCCTGAGCTGGGCAGCCTTACGCTTAAGGGAAAGCTCATGCGCAGCAAAAAGGAGGACGGCGGCAGGTTGGGCATGAACATGGCCTTTAAGAGCGACATGGAGGCCAGCTTTTCAAAAACGGGCCGCCCGCTGTCTTTTGCAGCCATCATGCTTGGGGGGACAAGGTCCCCCTTGCCCAGTTCGTGCTTGTCCAGCGAGTAATTGACGAGCTTGTCCGCGCCGTAAATGCGCAGGCTCTTGATATTCAGCCCGCGGACGGTATCCCGCACAACTTCATCCAGCAGGCGGTACTGGAGGGGCTGCCGCAGGGCAATGCGCCCAAAGGCAACCATGGTCGGCACAACGAAGCGGCGGGTGATCTGGTGGTTTAAGTTTCCGCCTACGAGGAGGCTGTAGTCCTGCTGCCTGACAAGCAGGATTTCCCGCGCCGAGTTGCCGATGAAAAAGCCCAGCGCCAGGCTGGAGGCGAGGATCAGGACAAGCGACACCCAGGCAAGGAACCTTGCCAGGCGGAAAGGGAGATGCTCTGGCGGCGCGGATGGCGCGTCGCCAGAGGCCTGGCCCATGGAAAGGGAGTCAGGCGCAAAGCTTTTTGCGCGCTCAGGCTTCTTTGTGCCATGGGCCGGCTCCTGGCTGGGGGTGCCTTCCCCGCCTGCCGCTTTGGGTGCGAGCGACAGGGCCGGGCCTTTCAGCGGCTCGGGGGTTTGATCACTCAAGATCTGCCTCAGCAAGGAAGTTCTGAAGCAGGGAGGCTTCCTCGGGGTAATCGCCAGAGCCCAGGCGTGCGTAGGCCAGCCGCTTGCCAAGTTCTACGGCAGGCTGATCCAGGGGGTTCAGCTCCATGAGCCATCCTGTCAGGATGGTAGCGGCCATGCACAGCCCCATGACTGACGCCGCGGTTTCAGCGCCCGTGTCTCCGGCGCAGAGCCGCAGGAGCGGCACATTGCTCTTGGAGAGGGCGGCGGAAGTGCCAAGGCATTCCGCCTCCAGGAGCTCACCGAAGCGCCTGCCGCGGAGCCAGGACCACTTGTCGGGGATGGATGCGGGGAACTGCGGGCCTGCGTCCGCGCCCTGCGAGAGGGAGGGGCAGGTGAGCATGAAGCAGCCTTTGTCAGCAGGCCCGGCGAGGAACATCTGCTGGAGGGAGTGCTGGTCGGTCACGCCGACGGCGGGCAGGGGCATTGTTCCCTTGCCGTCCTTGCCGAGGCTTTCCGCCCAGAGCTGCGCGAACCAGTCGCCAAGGGAAGCCCATGCGGGGATGTAGGAGAAGAAGATGAGCTGGCTGTAGCCCTTTTTCCACAATTCATGCGCCCAGGCAGCCATCTGCCAGGCAGGATGCGCGGCCAGGGACTCCGGTGTTGCGGTGGCAAGGGGGAGCGTTGCTTCAGAAACGCCTTTCAGCATTTCCTGCCAGGGGAGGCCGAGGAAAAGCGCGGGGATCATGCCCACGGCGGAAAATACGGAGTAGCGTCCGCCAAGGTTGTCCGGAACGGGAAGGGCGGGGATGTTTTCGCTCGTCGCTTCCTGCCTAAGGTAGCCTTTGCGTTCATCGGTCACAAAGAGGAGGTGTTCATTCCACGCGCTGCCGAGCTTTTCCTTCAGCCATTCCTTCAGCAGGAAATACTGGGAGAGCGTCTCAATGGTGCCGCCGGACTTGCTGACCACCACGATGATGGTTTCACGGGCGTCCAGCGAGCCCATCCAGGCGGAGAGTCCCGGGGCGTCGATGTTGTCGGCAATCCACAGCCAGGGGCCCTGGTGGCCGGGCCTGTCCTGCTGGGGGAAAAAGGCTTTCTGGAGAGCGCGGGCGCCCAGCGCTGAACCGCCTATGCCCAGCAGCACCATGTGCTTGAACTGTTTCAGGCGGGGAGCGAGTTCTTCAAGCCCCTTTTCAAGGGCGTTCCTGTACGGCATGGTGAGGCATGGCAGGAGTCCTGCGGCGCAGTCTTTATTCAGGCGTGCCGCGCAGTCGGCAAGGCGCTGATCCATAGAAGTCTGTACAGTCCGGCCCGTCCATGCGTGGCTCCAGTCAAGTTTATACATAATACGTCTCCAGGAAAGCTAAGGTTGCGGCCATGGCAGCGGCATGCGGCATTTTGGGGTTTCCATGCAGGTATCCGCATGCAGGGTGCGTTTGTCTTGTATAATCAGTCAGTACCGCTTTGTTGTCAATTCTTTGCGCGCAAAAAAGCCGCTGCCGGGTTAGGGCAGCGGACTTAAAGATTTGTAAAGGCGCTGTCGCCGCGCGGCTATTTTACAAGGATGGAGCGCATCCTTTTCAGCGCTTCCGTCAGGACTTCGTCCTTAACGGCGTAGGAAAGGCGCAGGCACCCCGGGGCACCGAAGGCCGCGCCGGGCACGGCGGCAACATGGCCGCGTTCCAGCAGCTTGTTGCACATCGCCACATCATCCGGGCATTCTTCATCAAGGAGCGCCGAAACATCGAGGAAGAGGTAGAACGCGCCGTCCGGCTTGAGGCAGCGCACGCCCTGCCATGTGGAAATTTCGGCATAGGCCATGTCGCGGCGGCGGAGGAATTCGTTGCGCATGACAGAGATGCTGTCCTGCGGGCCTTCAAGGGCCGCTACCGAAGCGTACTGGGCAATGGAGCAGATGTTGGAGGTCATTTGGCTCTGCACCATGGTCATTGCCTTGATGATCTGCGGCGCGGCAACGGTAAAGCCCACGCGCCAGCCCGTCATGGCATAGGCTTTAGAGAGCCCGTTGGCAATGGCGATCTGCTCCGGATAGCGGAGGAACCACGCCGCGGCGCTGACAAGGGTGGCCGGCTCGTACACAAGCTGCTCGTACATTTCATCGGAGATGATGAAGAGCCCGTGCCCGACGGCCCAGTCCAGGATGGCATCCATTTCCTCGCGGTTGTAGCACGCGCCTGTGGGGTTGCACGGCGAATTGATGACGAGCATGCGGGTTTTTTCAGTCAGGTGCGCTTCCAGGTCGGCAGGCGTCACCTTGTAGCCGCTTTCAAACGTGGCGGGAACGGGGACGGGAACGCCCTCGTTCATCACAACCATTTCAGGGTAGCTTGTCCAGTAGGGGGCGGGGATGAGCACTTCGTCGCCCGGGTCGAGCAGGGTCTGCATCAGGCTGTAGAGGCCCTGTTTGCCGCCGTTGGAAACGATGATATTGTCGGCGGTCACGCCATCGATATTGTGGACGCGCTTGATATAATTGGCTACGGCATTGCGCAGCGCGGGGATGCCTCCGACCTGCGTATAATGCGTGAAGCCTGCGTCGATGGCTTTTTTCGCCGCTTCCCGTGCGTAAAGCGGCGTGTCGAAGTCCGGTTCACCTACGGCAAGGCTGATGACAGGTATGCCCTGGGACTTGAGCTCAAGGGCTTTGCTGTTGATGGCCAGGGTGGCCGCGGGTTTGATCAGACTCATTCTGCTGGACAGTTTCATGTAAAAAGCTCCTTGTTGCACCCTAAGCGGTGCCCGTGGGGCAGATATATAGACCTTAACAGAGCAAAAAGAAAGGGTGATTTCATGGCATTTTCTGAAGAAAGCCCGCTTCTTCCCTTTCCTGAGGGGACTGTTGCCGGCCACTTTGTCAGGCGCTTCAAGCGTTTTTTCGTTGAGGCGCGCATAGGCGGGGAAACGGTGCTCGCCCATACCAACAACACGGGAACCATGCTGGGGCTCCTTAAGGAGGGCGCCCGGGCGCTTTTTTCGCCGGCAAAGGATCCCCGCCGCAAGCTGCGCTGGACCCTGGAGGCATTGAGGGTGGAAAGCGGCGCGCGCCAGGGGGATGCGGCGGCTTTCGGGGGCTTTTGGGCGGGCGTGAACACTTCCGTGCCGAACAGGCTCCTGGAAGCGGCGTATCATGCGGGGCTGCTGCCGTGGGCCGCGGGGTATTCCGCGTTCCGCAGGGAGGTCCGCCGCGGGGAGAGCCGCCTGGATGCCTGCCTTGAAGGCCAGGGGCTTCCAGCCCTCTGGGTGGAGTGCAAAAACGTTACGCTTGTGGAAGACGGCGCGGCCCTGTTCCCCGACGCGCCTTCTGCGCGGGCGCTCAAGCACCTTGGAACGCTGAGGCAGGCTGTGGCGGCGGGAGAGCGGGGGCTGATGTTCTATGTCATCCAGAGGCCGGACGCCGTTTCCTTTGGCCCCGCTTCACATATAGACCCTGCCTACGCCGC
>JAGADT010000038.1 GCA_017613475.1 Desulfovibrionaceae bacterium
TCTGCTCGAACTGCTCCGCCGTGAGCCCTCTTGCCAGGCGCACGTTGCGCGCGTGGCCGTCCACCGAAAGGATGGACTGCGCGCCCTCGAAGGCCTCCACGCCCTCTTCCGCCGCGGCCTTGGCAATCACTCCGGCCACGTACTTTGCCAGCGCGTCCGCGCGCTCGTCGAAGAAGCCCGCGGCGTCCCTTGGCGCCTTGATCTTCTTCAGCATCTCGTCAAGGCCCGCGAGCATCTGGGGCTTGGCGGCCATGAGATCGCGCCGCAGCGTCCCGATCAGTCCCTTGACCCGCAGATCCGCCAGCCCCTGCAAGATCCCCAGGCGGATGGCCATGTAGCGCCGCAGCAGCTCCTGATCCGTCACCGCTTACCCCTTTGCGCCATTAAGGAAGGCGTTCAGATCAAGGGGACCGGCAGCACCGGCCACCGTGTTCAGCTCCTGCGCCAGCGCGTTTTTTTCCTCTTCCGCGTCAAAATCGTCGGGCAGGATGCCGTCGCGCACCAGCAGCTTCATCAGCGTGCCCTTGCTCAGCACGTTCTGCTCCTGGAGCTTCACCAGCATCTCGGTGTTCATCGTCCTTGTCAGGTCCGTGTTCACCTTGACCGAAGGCCCGTCCGGCCAGCCCTGCCACAGCGCGGCCATGAAAAGGCAGTTTTCCAGGAAATCCTGGAAGCGCGTGGCCCATTCCTGCAGCGTCGAAAGGGATTCTTCGGATTCCTGGGAGATTTCCGTCGCCGTCACCATGCCGTGGTTGGGCTCCAGCAGCTGCAAGCCGTAGAGCGCCATCTGCGCCTCGATGTCCTGGAGTTCCTGACGGCCGGCCGCGACGGATCCCGCGTCCACACCCAGGTTCACCAGCGCGGAGGACACGTCGGAGCAGCTGATCAGCCGCCCCGGGCCAAAGGCGATGGGCGTCTCGCCGTCGCCCAGCCCCTTGCCGAACCACACGGGCCGCCGCACAAACTCCATGAGCGCCGCCTGCGAGCTGGAGGCCTGCCAGTGCCGCAGATTCAGCCAGGCAAGGTCCTGCATGGCGGGCTCGGCCGTCGCGTCCGTGCGCTTTTCGCCGGGCATGTAGAGGCACAGCGGCACAAAGGGCAGGAGATTGCCCGCGGCGTCGCGCATTTCGCCCTCGCCGCTCGGCTCAAAGGTTCCCTGGCTGTCCACGGCGTTGTCGAAGGTGCGCCACAGCCCGGGCGTGTAGAGGCGGATGCGCTGCGTCTTCTCCAGCGTGAACTCGTCTTTTTCCGTGTACACGTCCTCCACGTAGCGGAAGTGCACCACCTGCTGCCGGCCGTCGATCATGGCCATGCGGCAGTCCAGCACCTTTTCCGCCGGGATGAGCACCAGGTACGGCGCCTTGCCCTCCGCCTGCCGGCCGACAACTTCCCCGGCATCCGGCGAAACATCGAAATCCACCAGGCAGAAGGTCACGCCGTCGTTGATGCCCCGGGAAAAGGCATGGCCCGCCCAGGTGCTCAGGTTCGCGCCCTGGCGGTCCACGTTCTCCGCCCAGGCCTGGAACCACTCCACGCCCTTCTTGTCCAGCAGATCGCCTTCTTTGGTATCCTCGATGCTGACCGGCTTCTTGAACACCTGCCCGCGCATGAAGCGCAGGGTTCGCACATAGGCGTTGAGCAGCGCCGTGTTCTTGAGGCGCAGGGCGAACTCCGCGTCGGATTCCGCCTCCCCGCGGAAGAGGTAGCGCTCCCCGGCGTCCTTCATGGCCTGCGTGCCGCCGCAGAGGTCGTGCACCAGCTGCATTTCCGCCCGCTGCCGGACGAATGCCGGCGCAATATCAGACACAGTTCCCATCGTGTTCTCCTTATGTGACCAGAGGGCGGCCACTTTTCCAGCGAAGCGGTGAAAAGTACAGGGTCGCCCCTACGAATAAAATGCAACATTGTAGGGGCGGGCCTATGTGCCCGCCCGTCTTCTGTGGCCGCCTGCTAACGCATTGCCGAATACGAAACGGATGTCACCGTCCGCTTGCGGAACATCACGCCGTAGCGCAGGGCGTCCAGCGCGTGGTCCTCGAATTCCGTGTCGATGTCGTCCGGGATGTTTTCATCCCTGGGCGCGGCCGGAAGCGTGCGGATCAGCTCCCGGCAGGTGCTGAACACGTAGAGGCCCGGCTCCTCGCCTTCCTGCCAGATGCGCTCGCGGAGCTGCTGCCAGCCGGTGACCCGGGCGTTGTCCGCCTTCACCCAGCTGACGCCCTCGGCGGCCATGTTGTCGGCTACGGAAGGCCCGTCGGTGCTTGCGTAGATGGCCGGATCCGCCGGGCCCGGATGGATGGAAAGGCCCATGGCGGCCTTCATCTTCGCCTCGCGCTCCCTGATGCCCTTCGCCACCTGGCGGCTGCCCATGCGCAGGCCCTCGTTGGGTATGGTCTCCCCATTGGAGTTTTTCTTTGCGCCGTACCATTCGCCGAAGAGGACGAGCGCGCCGCGCGGATACACGACGCCGTTGGGCGCCGCGGTGCCGTCGGCCACAGCCAGCCAGAGCACGCAAAAAGGATGCGAGGAGCCCCAGTCAAAGGAGCGGTAGCAGTACCAGGATTTGGGAATGGGGAAAGGCTGCACCACGTTCCGGCCGTGGGACCAGACATCACCGAAGAAGGAGCCGGAGACCACGTCCCAGTCTCCATGGAGCCAGGCCGCGCGCAGGCTGTCGTCGGTGATGGATTCGAGGCGCCGCAGGTAGTCGGGATCCGCCTCCACCAGGTGGCGGTTGTCGTAGATTGTCGCGGGGATGAACACGCGCTTTTCGCCGGATTCGCTCACGATGGGCGTGAGCGGCTGCGCCGGGTCCACGAAGTAGCGCTTGACCCACAGATGGCCGGGCCCCAGCGGGTTGGCCGTGCAGCGGATGAGCTTGGGGACCTTGGGGTTGGCCGAACGGCAGAAGCCCTTGGCCTTTTCGTACACGTCCTGGGAAGGCAGGTTGCAGAGCTCGTCGAAGCCCACGAAGGGGTACTCGTGGCCCTGGTAGTTCTCCATGTCCGCCGGGCGCCTCGCGTGCCTGAGCTTCAGCGTTTCGCCCTCCGGAAAGGCCCACTCCATGGCGCCCTGCCGGAACTGCGCTCCCGGGATGATCGCCGGGAAGAAGCGCCTGCTCTTGGCGATGATCTCCTCCAGCTGCTTGTAGGTCTGCCGGAAGATGATGCCCTTCCAGTCCGCCCCCAGGCCCTGCCCCACGTGCTGCAGATAGCTCATGAGCAGGGAATCCGTCTTGCCCGGGCCGCGCGCCCCGCCGAAGAGGACTTCAGGAAAGGGGCAGGAAAGGAAAAGCGCCTGCGGGCGGCTGTTCGGCTGCCAGATCACTTTTGGGCCAGCGTCTCCCATTGCTCCTCGTCCATCAGGCCCGGCGTCTTCAGCACGCCGGAGTTTTCGTTTTTCTCCCCGGCCTGCTGATTGTCCTTCCCGTTCCAGGAATAGCCGCGTTTTTTGCCCTTGTTGTTCAACAGGTACATGATGGCGCTGAGGTTCCCGGCCCGGGCCTGTTCAAACAGCTGCCATTCCGCGTCGTCCAGCAGCTTTTCTTCTTCGCGCTCCAACGCCTCCCGCGTCTCCGGCCAGCGTTCCAGGTACGAGCGCAGCGTGTCATAGGAGGAAACTCCAAGCCTGGCCAGGATCACGGTCCTCAGCCCCTTGCTGCCGCGAATGGCTTCCAGGACCTGCGCCTTGGTTCTTTTGGGTTTCCCTGCCATTTTTGCCTTTTTTTATGTGCCAAAGATGCGAAAGATGCTGTCAATCCCCGCCCTTCCCGGTCTCCTCGATTTCCTTCCTGGCCCGCACCAGCACCGCATCGATGAGCGATCCGCCGCTGTACCCAACAATGCCAGCCACGCCCGCAGACACATCCAGCGGAACGTAGTGCGGCAAGATCGACATGACCACAATCGCCCCAAACGCGGCCATAGCGTTGCTGACGATGAAATTTCGCCAGCCGTGCCATTCGCCGCGCAAACATTGGACGGTCGCGCCCAGCATCGCCAGCATGATCGGCCCGCCGAATTTATTGAGCCACTCCATGAGCGTGTCTCGCATCGCCTGCCTCCAGCGTTACGCCTGCGGCTTGTTCTCTGCTTTTGGCGCCGTCGCGTTGCGGGCGTGCCCGAAGTTCACCGCCAAAAAATTCAGCCCGGTATAAATGGCCCGGTACACTTTCCCGTCCTTTTCGCCAGGCGCAGGCAGCAATGCGGCCACCGCCGCGCAGACGCCGATCAGCGCCAGTACCAGCTCTCCGTAATTGCCCATTTGGCCAATCAATGCGTTGATGTCCATGTCAGTCCTCCAGTCTGTTAAACCAGCCGGTCAGGAATCGCGGCTGTTTCAGGCTCACGTAGCGCGCCGCTGCCAGATGCCTGAGCGCCATGAGCAGCGCCTTGGGGTGCGAAAAGCCGTTGATCTCCTGGGCGGTTTTCGGGCCAAGCACGCCGTCCACGTCCAGCGAGAAGAGGCTTGCGCCGTTCAGCAGGTTGCATGCCCGCTGCAGCAGCTTCACCGCCGTGCCGGTCCCGCAGTTGACAGCCAGGTCGAAAACGCGGCAGGCCAGTTCGCGGTTGTCGAGCAGCGCAAA
>JAGADT010000039.1 GCA_017613475.1 Desulfovibrionaceae bacterium
CTTTCCAACATTTCATTTGGGCTGCCGGCCCGCGAGCTTGTAAACGCCACCTTCCTTGCCATGGCCCAGGGCGCGGGGCTGAATGCCTGCATCGCCAATCCTTTGAGCGCCAGGATGAATGAAGCCAGGGCTGCCGGCAATGTGCTGACAGGCCGGGACCTGGGGGCCTCATCGTTTGTCGCCGGCTATTCGGACTGGACGGGCGGAACGGCGCAGGCGCTCCGCGCGTCGCCTGGTCAGGAGGCAAAATCGGCATCCGCTGACGTGCGCGAAGCGATCCTGCTTGGCGATAAGGAGCATATTGAAGCATTAGTGCGGGCTGAGCTGGATGGAGGCGCAGATCCTTTCCGCATGGTGAATGAGCGGATGATTCCGGCCATCACCGAGGTTGGCGACAGGTACGCGCGGCGGGAAATCTTCCTTCCCCAGCTGCTCCGCTCGGCAGAAACCATGCAGGCGGCTTTTGCTGTTGTTAAGCCGCTTTTGGAAGCCAAGGGCGGGGAAGGGGAGAGGCCTGTTGTCATTTTGGCGACGGTTGAAGGCGATATCCACGACATCGGAAAGAATATTGTGGGGCTCCTTCTTGGGAACCACGGCTTTTCCGTAATAGACCTTGGAAAAGACGTGAAGGCTGCGGACATCGTGGACGCTGCCGTCCGCCACAATGCGTCAATCATCGGGCTTTCCGCGCTGATGACAACGACAATGGTGCGCATGGAAGATACCGTGCGCCTTGTCCGCGAGAGGAATCTTGATATCAGGGTGATGGTGGGGGGTGCTGTTGTTACGGCTCCCTTTGCCGAAAAAATCGGGGCGGATGGATTTTCCGAAGACGCGGTGGAAGCTGTGCGGCTTGCCAAGTCCTGGATAAAGTAAAGGCAGGATGCGTGCCCGGAACGTGTTTTGCTGTGCAGAAAAGAAGGTATGCCTTATGGATGAGTCACGCGTGATAGTGCGCAAGGCGCTGATTTCGGACGCAAAGGCGATCCATGCGCTGCTGATGTCCTGGTCTGCGAAGGAGGTCCTCCTTCCCCGTTCGCTGACGCAGATTTATACCCATATCAGGGAGTTTTTTGTGCTTTGCCGGGAAGGCCAGGGCGAGGCAGGGCAGGTGCTGGGCTGCTGCGCACTCTCTATTTTTTGGGAAGACCTCGCGGAGATCCGCTCCCTGGCTGTCCATCCTGATTTTTGCGGGCGCGGCTATGGGCGGCTTTTGATGGATGCCGCCATTGCTGAAGCCCGGACCTTTGGCCTCAAACGGCTTTTTGCGCTGACGTATCAGGTGCGTTTTTTTGAGCGCATGGGCTTTTCTCAGGTCGGCAAGGATACCCTGCCGCAGAAAGTGTGGTCCGACTGCGTGAACTGCCCGCGCTTTCCTGATTGCGATGAGGTCGCCGTGGTTATGGAAATGTAGCCCTGCGCTTTACATTGCAGGTTACAGCGCTTAAATTCAGGGCGGAACAGCCTATGGCTGTTTTTCCCGTTGGACATAAGGCAGGAAAGGAGCCTGAATGAACGTTCGCAATGCCGCATTAAAGCCTGTGCTTAATGCAGAAATCATTCAGCGCAGGCTGGATGAGCTGGCTCATGAAATCAGCGCCGCATACATGGGAAAGCCGTTGGTTGTAATATGCGTGCTTAAGGGCGCCTTTATGTTCTTTACCGATTTGGTGAAGCGCCTGACGTGCTGCCCTGAGATCGATTTTGTCCGGCTTTCAAGCTACGGCGCAGGCACAGTGCACAAGGAAATTGTGTTTTCAAAAGATGTGGAAATTCCTCTGCGCGGCAAGCATGTGCTTGTTATTGAAGACATGGTGGATACCGGGCGCAGCATGGAATTTTTGCTGAAGCAGCTGGAATCCCGCGGCGCGCTGAGCTTAAAGCTCGCTGTTTTTATTGATAAGTCAGAGCGCCGCGAGGTCTTTGTGCATCCTGATTTTGTGGCTTTTTCCTTGCCCAGGGGCTTCCTTGTCGGCTACGGGCTTGATTATGCCGAGCAGTACAGGGAGCTTCCGGCTGTTTATGAAGCCACAATCCTTGAATAAGCGGATTCGCAAGATTTTTGTTTTTTTCGGAGGAACGCGGGCTGCCTTTTCACCGGCGGTCTGCATCCGGCAGCTAACTGAATCCCTGGAGCATGTTCATGATTATCATTTGTCCCAATTGTTCAACCCGGTTCAGCCTTCCTGATGCGCAGGTTCGTCCGGGCATCCGTCTGCGGTGTTCTGTGTGCAAGCATGTTTTTCCGCTGCCAAAAGGTTCCGCGCCTCAGGTGCAGCCGCTGGAGGGGGATTCGCTGGGAGGTCCGGACCTCAGGGCTCCTGTTTCGCCTGAAGACCGTCTTACCATCCCTGAAAAAAAGCCTTCGCACTGGCTGCGCAACATCCTGCTCTTCCTCTTGGTATGCGCCCTGCTTTGCGGGGCTGGCCTTTGGTATTTAAAGGGCGGGTCTGAGCTGCTTGATGCGCTAGGCATCCAGAAAACCGGTTTTCTCAAGGAAATTGCCCTGGCGGATGCCCGGCATTTTTCTGTCAGCAACGAAAAGGTCGGCCAGCTGACGATCATTGAAGGCAAGCTGGTCAATAAGGCCCGGGAACCTGTAGAGAGAATCCAGGTGGAGGCCAGCCTGCTGGATAAGAATAAGCGCGTCCTTGTCTCCAAGCGCCAGATGGCGGGGAACACGGTGCCGCTGTTCCAGCTCCAGGTCGGTTCCGAGGCGGAACTGGAGCAGGCGCTCAACAATAATCTGGGCTTGCTGAGCAACAATACCAACGTGGCTCCCGGCGGCACGGTGCCGTTTATGGTGATTTTCAGCAATCCTCCCCAGGAGGCCGCGGAGTACAGCGTGAAGGTGGTTGACGCCCGCCGTCCCTCAGACCGCTGAGTTCAGAGGAGCCCCGTCCATGAAGGCGAGGGAAAGCTATGTCTGCAAGGCGTGCGGAGCAAAATCCCCCCAATGGCGGGGGCAGTGCCCGAAATGCCTTGCGTGGAATACGCTGGAGGCTGTGGCGGAGGCTGTTTCGCCGCGCCACCCAGCCGCTACAGGCGCGCCTCTTTCGCGTCCTGTGCGCCTGGCCGACGTTTCCGATGAAGGGCATGAGCCTTTTGGAACGGGGCTCGCGGCCCTGGACCGCGTGCTTGGCTCTGGGCTGATGCCTGGCAGCGCCGTGCTGATCGGCGGGGAGCCTGGCATTGGCAAATCTACGCTGCTCCTTCAGATGGCGGGCGCCGTGGCGGCTGGCGGGCGCTGTGTGGTGTATGCGAGCGGCGAAGAATCCCTTTCGCAGATTCGGATGCGCGGCGAGCGGCTTGGCGTGCTCCATGACCGTTTGCTGGCCATGGCCACGTCCCGCGTTGAAGACATCCTTGACCTTCTCAGGGAAGGGGACGCGCCTGATCTTTTGATCCTTGATTCTGTGCAGACCATGACTTCAGACCGGGCGGAGGGGCTGCCGGGCAACGTGAGCCAGGTCCGCGCCGTGGCCCAGGATATTGTGGAGCGCTGCAAGCGCTGCGGCACCACGGCCATCCTTGTCGGGCACGTCACCAAAGATGGCTCCCTGGCTGGCCCGAGGCTCCTGGAGCATATGGTTGACACCGTGATTTCCCTTGAAGGGGACCGGCGCCAGATGTTCCGCCTTTTCCGCGTGCTGAAGAACCGTTTTGGCCCCAATCAGGAGCTTGTTGTTTTCCAGATGGCCCAAAAGGGCCTGGAGATTGTGGAAGACCCCTCCACCTATTTTCTTGGGGCGCGCGATGCCTCACTAAGCGGCGCCGCGGTTGTTATGGCTGTGGATGGGCAGCGCCCGCTGGCCGTGGAAGTCCAGGCGCTTGTTACGCGCAGCTTCCTGGCTATTCCCAGGCGGGCGGGCCTTGGCTTTGATGTAAACCGCCTGCACCTGCTTTTGGCCGTGCTGGAAAAGCGCCTCCGCCTGAATTTTGGGCAGGTCGATATCTACGCGAAAATCGGCGGCGGCATGCGCCTGCAGGAACCCGGCATGGATCTGGCGCTGGTGGCGGCCGTGCTGTCTTCCCTGTATGACATTCCCTTGCCTGAGCGCGCGGTTTTTTGGGGCGAGGTGGACCTTAACGGGCAGGTCCGCCCTGTAAGCGGGCACGAGTCCCGCCTTTCCCAGGCGCGCAGGCTGGGCTATTCCCCGCTGCTGTTTCCTTCTGCAAAGCCTGGCGACGGCGGGCTTTCCGCCGTGGCGGAACTGCAGGCGAGGCTCTTTTCCCGCACGGCCAGGCGCCCTGCGCCCTGATTTTTCCGTTTTTTATGGACGGACGCATAAGCCGGCACAACAGGATATAGCGGGCGCGTGCAGCGCCAGGAGCGCACAATGAATTCGGAAGAATTTTCTGCCCCGGATGCAGGCATCCTAGAGGAAACCCGCCTTAAGGAGCCTCGCAGGTATCAGGTCCTGCTGCATAACGACGATTACACAACAATGGAGTTTGTCGTTACGGTGCTGATGGAAGTTTTCCATAAGGATGAGGAGCAGGCGACCGCCATTATGCTTTCCGTGCATAAAAAAGGCATAGGGGTTGCCGGCGTTTATCCCCGCGAGGTCGCGGAAACAAAAATCGCCCAGGTCCGCGAGCGGGCGGCAAGGGCAGGTTTTCCGCTGCGCTGCTCGCTGAGGGAGGAGGGCGCATGAACCTCAGCCTTTCCCTCCAGGCGGCGCTGGGCCTTGCCATTGGCGAAGTGCGCAGCCGGCACCATGAGTTCCTGACGCTTGAGCACATCCTGTACGGCATTGCGAAAATCCCGCCGGGCAGGCGGCTTTTGGAAGGCTGCGGCGGCGACGCTGCGGAGATTATCCGCATTTTGGAACGCTTTTTTTCCACGCAGCTTGAGGCCGGCGAAACCTGGGAAGAGGGGCGCAATGTTGACCAGACTGTTGCGGTGCAGCGGGTTATGGAAAAGGTCATTGCCGGGCTTCAGGCGTTGGGCAGGGAGCGCGTTGGCATAAGCGATGTGCTGGCCGGCATCCTGGAAGAAGATGACGACAGCTGGGCCGCCTACTGCCTGAGGAAACAGGGGATTACCCGTGATGAGCTGCTCAACGCCCTGGCGGAGGAAGATCCTTCGCCTGACAGTCCAGGCCAGTCCGTGGAGGAGGAGAGCGAGGGGCAGAAGGAAATGGCGGACCCCCTGGAACGCTTCGCCTCGGATCTGACCGAGCGGGCGAGGGAGGGCCAGCTTGACCCCCTGGTGGGGCGGGAGCAGGAGCTTGCGCGGACTTTTGAAGTGCTGGCCCGCCGCCGCAAGAACAATCCCCTCTATGTCGGGGAGCCAGGCACAGGCAAGACAGCCATGGCCGAGGGGCTGGCCTTAAGCATTGTTTCCGGCAATGTGCCTGAGAAGTTCCGGAATATTTCGGTCTATTCGCTGGATTTGGGCGCTTTGCTTGCCGGCACGAAATACCGCGGTGAGTTTGAAGCCCGTTTCAAGGCTGTTTTGAAAGCGCTGGAAAAAAAGCCGGGATCCATCCTGTTTATTGATGAAATCCATTCCCTGGTCGGCGCGGGGAGCACCTCCGGCGGCTCCATGGATGCGTCGAACATGCTCAAGCCCGCGCTGTCGCAGGGCGGGCTGCGCTGCGTAGGCTCCACTACGCATGATGAATTCAGGAACCACCTGGAAAAAGACCGGGCGCTGGCCAGGCGTTTCCAGTGCATCGAAATCGGCGAGCCCTCGGTTGATGAATGCGAGGCCATTTTACAGGGGCTCCAGGCCCGTTACGAGTCGCACCACGGCGTGCGCTACGAGCAGGAGGCGCTGCGCCAGGCCGCGGAGCTTTCCGCCCGCTATGTGCAGGACAGGCTCCTGCCTGATAAGGCCATAGATGTGATGGATGAGGCCGGCGCCCAGGTGAGCCTGCGCCCGGGGAGCAAAAGCGGCGATGCGGTAACGGTGCGCGATATTGAGCGCGTGGTGGCCAGGATGGCCGGCATTCCTGAAGCGAGCGTATCCGGCGAGGAGCGCGAGCGCCTGCGGACGCTGGAGCAGAAATTAAAGTCCCGCATTTTTGGGCAGGACAAGGCGGTGGATGTGGTCTGCCGGGCGGTGCTCCGCTCCAGGGCGGGCCTTGGGCACAGTTCAAGGCCGGCGGGCGCGTTTTTGTTCTGCGGCCCTACGGGCGTGGGCAAAACCGAGCTGGCCCGCCAGCTTGCCGCCCTTTTGGGCATTGCCTTTCTGCGCTACGACATGAGCGAGTACATGGAAAAGCACGCCGTGGCCAGGCTTATTGGCGCGCCTCCAGGCTATGTGGGCTTTGAGCAGGGCGGCCTGCTGACGGAAGCCGTGCGCCGCTCGCCCCACGCATTGGTGCTGCTGGATGAAATTGAAAAGGCGCACCCCGATGTGTTTAATATCCTGCTCCAGGTCATGGATTACGCAACGCTGACGGATAATACCGGCCGCAAAGCGGATTTCCGGAACGTCATTGTCATCATGACCTCCAACGTTGGCGCCCGCGAGGTGGCGGCAGGCGGCATTGGCTTTGTGGAAAATGCGTCGTCCAGCGCAGCCTGGCGCGGCATGAAGGCTGTGGAAAACGCCTTCAGCCCGGAATTTCGGAACCGCCTTGATGCGATTGTGCCCTTCAGCGGGCTTGGCCCGGAACTGATGGGCTGCATTATTGACCGCGAAATTGCGTCGCTGAACGAGGGGCTTGCCGAGAAAAACATCCGCCTTGCCCTTTCGCCTGAAGCCCGCGAATGGCTGGCTAAAGAAGGGTATTCACCGGCGCTTGGCGCGCGCCCGCTCCAGCGGCTGCTCAGGGAAGCGCTGGAAGATCCGCTGGCCATGGAAGTGCTATTTGGCAGCCTGCGCAATGGCGGCCGGGCGGAAGCCCTGCCTCCGGAAGAGGGGGCGAGGCGTCTCCGCCTGCGGGTTGAACCCGGTCCCTCCGCCGAAAACGCGGGCTGATGCCGCGGGAGCATGTGGTGGAGTACGTTTATCATTATCGTTCTCCCCTTGGCGGCATTACGCTTGCCAGCGATGGTGAAGCCCTGACAGGCTTGTGGTTTGACGGGCAAAAATACTTTGCCGGTGCGCTTGATCCTGAGCATGAGGAAAAGCCGCTTCCTGTGTTTGAGCAGGCAGAAGCGTGGCTTGATTTGTATTTCAGCGGCAGCGTGCCGGCTTTTACCCCTCCCCTGAACATGAAGGCGTCGCCTTTCCGCAAACGCGTTTGGGAAATGCTGCTGGCAATTCCCTATGGGCAGACAAGGACCTATGGGGAGATTGCGGCGGAGCTGGTGGCGGAAAGGGGGGCGCGCGTGTCCGCCCAGGCGGTCGGCGGCGCAGTGGGGCGCAACGCCATTGCCCTGATCATCCCCTGCCACAGGGTTGTCGGCAAAAGTGGCCGCCTGGTGGGCTACGCCGGCGGGCTTGAAAAAAAAGCCTGGCTCCTCGCCCTGGAGCGCAGGGGCACTGCCCCTTCTCTTTCCTGTGCTGAAGCGTAGGACGCGTGGGCACAGCCTTTTATCCCCCCTTTGAATAGGCTTTCCTCTCTTTTGGCACTGCCGCGTTTGCTGATGCGCTGCAGTCCATTTTTTTGAAAAGGGTATTGTCTGCCATTCTTAATAATATAGAGGAGAAAATGATGGTTTCAGCGGGAATCCAAAAATCACTATGTTGCGTGTTCGCAGTTCTGGCGCTGGTTTTGGAAATTGTTTTTGGAGGCGGCGCGGCGCAGGCTGAAGA
>JAGADT010000040.1 GCA_017613475.1 Desulfovibrionaceae bacterium
ACGTTGACATTGACCTCTGGTCCCTCCAGCGCTGGCTCCTGGAAATGCTGCCCATGGGCGACATTGGCGCGCTGGACCTCCTTTTTTCGCCCTCAAACCCCTCCTGCACGCTGTTCAGCGATGCGCGGCTTGAGGCGGTGTTTGCTTCGCCGCTCACCTTCCTGAACGCGGCGGAGGGGCAGACCTGCGTGGATTACTGCATGGGCCAGGCGAAAAAGTACGGGATCAGGGGCTCGCGCCTGGGCGCGCTGAACAAGGCCATGCACTGGGTGGAAGGGCTGGGGGAAGAGGAGCGGAAAGGAAAGCTCAGGGAGCTCGCGCCCGCGCTTGCCGCCTCCTGCGCGGATGAGCGCTTCTGCCGCCTTGAGGAGGTCCGCGGCACGCCCATGCTCTTTTTCTGCGGCAAATGGCACGATCTGGGCACCAGGCTTAATGACTTCCTGCAGCGGCTCGAGGCGGAGCGCAGGCGCTGCGGGCCTGGGGTGGAAGGAGAGCGCAGCATCGACTGGAAGGCCATTTCCCACGCGGTGCGCGCCATAAGACAGCAGGAGGAACTGCTTGCTTACGGCAAAATCGCGTTCCCCCTCGCCTGCCGCGGGGAGCTGATGCGCATAAAAACCGGGCAGGCAAGCTGGGAAGAGGCGGAGGCGCTTATCCTGGACGGGCTTGAAGGCCTGGAAGCCAGGCGCCAGCGATCCCCCTACGCTACAAAGCCCGATCCCGCGGCTGCGAGGGCGGTGATCCTTTCCTGCTACGGGCTCGATGCCCGGCGCTGACATTGAGGGCCGCCGCTGGCTGCTGCTACCCAGAAGGTCCCGCTGCCTGCGCAGCGCTTCCCTGTGTTGTCAGCATCCGCAAATCCTGCTCCATCCTTTTCCACCGTTTGTTCGGTTCTGCCTGAATCCATACGAGCATCTTCTGGTATATTTCCCCCGATGCAGCCTTGATACGGATGCCGTTAATCCGCAGGAATACGTCGCAGGCCGCGAACGCTGTCCTTTTATTTCCGTCCACGAACGGGTGATTCATCAATAAGCTTTCCAATAATGCGCAGGCTTCCTGGATGATGTCGGCATAATATCCGCACTGGGGCCGAAAAACAGCGGCTTCAACCGCCCCCATATCGCGTATGCCTTCCGCACCGCCATACTTTTTAAGAAGGGCCGCATGAAGTCCAAGGATATCAGCGGCAGTCAGGTAATCGCGAGTCATTTTGCCAAGGACTTATAAAGCTCGTCATGCTCGGCCATGCTGGCCTGCAGTGCCGCAAGAACATGCCGGCGGGGCGCTGCCTTTTTCCTGTTGTCTAAGTATTCCCGCAGCGCCTCTTCCAGAATTGCCTGAATATGCCTGCCGTCCTCCTTTGCGGCGGCGCGGAGCATCGCAAGCAAATCTTCAGGAATCTGGGCATCAAACGTGATTTTTGGACTTTCCATGGCTGCCTGCGTCATATTTTCTCCCTTCAGGACAGTGCCTGAAACATCAGGATAGGCATTTCAAAAGCCATGCGTCAACCTCTCCCCATCGAGGCGGGCCAGATTCGAAAAGCCAGCCCGGCATGAATGCAGGACGGGGGCGGCATTGTGGCGGCATTGCCGGGGCAATGCCGGGGGTAATGCCCCCTTTCAGCGCTGGCTCACCGGCACTGACATCGAGGCGCCGTTATAGATGGCGTCCACGGCCGTCAGCAGCTCAATGGGCGGGTTCCAGCCGATCTGCATGGCTGTTTTCAAATTGATGGCAAGGCCCAGCTCAGGCATATAGACCTGGCTCACTTCGCGGGGCTTCTTTCCGCCCACGACCGCGCGGATCGCCTCCGCCTCAAAGCGCCCTATCCCCGCAAAATCCGTCTGCGCCAGGCTCATGAGCACGCCGTGCTCCACCTCCAGCGGGCCGGACTGGGAAAAGGAGGGGATCCCCGCCTTGATCACGGGGCGGATAAGCTCCGGTATCCTTTTTACCGGCACGGAGCTGTAGGTCAGGTAAATGGCGTCAGCCCTGCAGGAAAGGCCAGCGATGCAGCTGCGCAGGTTCTCAAAGGAGCGGTCATGATCCGGCAGGTCAAGGGGCGCCGTGCACCTGACCAGCTCTATGCCCAGATCCTCGGCCGCGCGCTCGATCTCCTCCAGACCCGCAGTGCTGCGGCCGTCCCTGGTGTCTTCATACGGAACGCCAAGCGTCTTAAAGTGGAACACTTCGTGGAAAAGCTGGATCTGCCGGCGGAATCGCCCGGGCTCCACCCGCGCATGCACGTTGTCCTTCCCCGAATCTTCGGCGGATTTCACGATGCCAGCGGCCACGGCGTCCGTGACGCTCATGGAAAAAACGGGCACGCCCAGGTCTTCTTCAGCCATGTCCAGGCCGCTCCAGGTGCCCATGGCAATGATCATGTCCACGTCGCGCCGGTTTTTCACGCGGTCCCACACCGCCTTTTTCACCTCGGCCCGGCGCAAAGGATCCCATTCCGCGCTGTAAAAGCCGTCTTCAAGAAAATGCAGCCGGCCGCCGGCGTGCTCAGAAAGCCAAAGCCACATTTCCCGCGCGGACTCCGTGCCTTCCGGCACGGAAACCCCGCCGTTCCGGATAAGCCCCACCTGCTCAAGCCCCTTTGCCGTATGCGCCAGGGTCTGCTGGTAATTCGCAAACGGGCCGCCCTCCACATAAAGGACATTCCATCTTTTTTCCGTCTCCTCTCCCTGGGCGCGGAAAGGCGCCGCAAGGCAGAGCAGCAAAAGCAGGGCGGCAGCAAGCCAGTGCCTGATATCCATCATGATTCCCGCAAGCGCACAGCGCGCCAGAGCAGGCCTATGCCCGCCTGACGCACAGCATGGTTATGTCGTCTGACTGCGGATATTCCTCGCGGAAGCCCTCCACAGCCTCAAAAACCTTTTTGACCACTTTGTCCGGCTCAAGCCCCCGCAGCTCCGCCAGCACCTGCCCAAGGCGCTCCTCGCCAAACATCTCAAGGCTGCTGTTCATGGCCTCAGAAACGCCGTCGGTATACAGGAAGCAGTATTCCCCGCGCCCGAGCGTCGTGCGGCAGGGCTTATACTCCATATCCGGCATGGCCCCGACCAGCGGCCCGCTGGTTTCCTCAAGCCTGCGGAGGGGAACGCTGCGGCTGCCGCCCACCACAAAGGGCTGGCAGTGCGCGCCGTTTGCGTATTCCAGGACGCCGGTTTCAGGATCAAAGAGGCCGATGAACAGCGTTACAAACATGCAGCTCGGATTGTTTGCCGCAAGGAGGTTGTTGATCTGGCGCATGGCCTGCGCGCAGTCAAGCCCCTGGGCCAGGGCGCAGCGCACCAGTGTCACCGTCATGGACATGAAGAGCGCCGCGGGCACGCCCTTATCTGACACGTCGCCGATGATGATCGCCTGCCGTCCGTCAGGGGCGGCAAAAAAGTCATACAGGTCGCCGCCGACTTCCTTTGCCGGCGAAAGGAACGCGCTGATGCGGCAGCGGGGATCCTCCGGCGCGGCATCCGGCGGCGGAAGGATGCCCTGCTGGATGTCCCGCGCGGCATTGAGCTCGCCCTGCATGCGCTGGCTCGCGGCGGTCGATTCCACGAGCTTATGGATATTGTCTGCAAGCGCGCGGGTCATGCCGTCAAAGGCAAAGGCCAGCCTGCCGACTTCGTCTTCCCTGTCCAGCGGCAGTTCCTCTGCCGCGTCAAGCATGGCGCTGATTTCCTTCTCGCGGGAAAAATCCAGGGAGGAAAGCGCCGTGATTTTCCTGGTCAGCACGCGCAGGGGCTCAGAAAGCTGCGCGGAAAGGATCAGCATGACGCAGAGGATCAGGAAAAGCAGCAGCGCGGCGTACAAAAGAAGGCGGCGGGTCAGCGTCTCAGCCGGCTTGGTAATGCTCCTGATGGGCGCGGAGGCCAGCACGTACCAGTCAAGCGCCTTGAAGTAGGCAAGCCGGAAAAGGACCGTGTCCCGGCCTTCCCCAGCGCGGTCCTCCACTGTTTCGCCGTTCCGGACCCTTTCCCGCACGTCCTGCGGCAGGGAATAGAGCCCCTGCCCTCCCTTTTTCCCGGCAAGCACATTGCCGCCGCTGTCCAGGATGGCCACGCTCGTCGCGCTGGGGAATTTCAGTGCGCCCAGGCGGTCCTTCATGGACCTGATCACCTGCGCTTCCAGCTTTTTCCGCCCGCTTTCCGTATCGGTCACGGGCACGGCCAGCACGGTGGTCAGCCCGTTGCCGGCGGGCTTGAAGCAAAGCAGGTAGGGCCTTCCGCCCCTTGCGCCGTTGACGCGCACAACGGCAAGGACCGCGTCAGAGGAAGCGCTGCCTGACGCCAGCATGGGGCGCACGGGCCTGCCCTTGAAATCCGTTACGCCCTCAGCCGTGGCCCGCCGTATCAGCGGATCATCAGCCAGG
>JAGADT010000041.1 GCA_017613475.1 Desulfovibrionaceae bacterium
GCTGTGTTTCAGGACCTGCCTGCGAAATCAGCGTGCGCACAATGGCATTGCCGCTGGTGTTGTTCCAGTAGGCCTGGGGCTTGCTGTCGGGATCGACCTGCAGGTCATAGAGATACTGGATAATGTCCCAGGGGCAGTAGATTTCCGTCTGTTTGCCAAAACGGTAGCCATCGTACCATTCTTTCAGCACGCCTTTTTTGTCCTGAAGACCTGCTTCGTTGAGCATGGCATCCACTTCGGCAGGGGTAAAGCCGAACTTGTCCGCGTACTGCGCGTCAGAAACGCCATAGCACTTGAAATTGTTCAGCCCCGTGAAAATGCTTTCCCTGGCGATGCGCAGGCAGCCGGTGAGCACGGCAAATTTCAGCGAAGGATTGGTCTTGAGCGCGGCACCCAGGAGATTGCGCATGAAGCCAACCATCTCTTTATAAAAGCCGTTTTGCTCAGCATGGCTGATGGGCACGTCGTACTCGTCAATGAGCAGGATAACGGGCTTTCCCCAGTGCGCCTCAAGCGCGCGGCAGAGAACCAGGAGAACATTTGAGAGTTCGGAAGAGTCTGCCTCGCGGTTCCTCACCCGGCGAAGCAGCATTTTGTCTTCCTGCTCAACCTTATGGCTTTCAGAAAGATAAGCATTATCGCTGCACAGTCGCACAGCTATTTCTCTGAAAAGGGTCAGGGAACTGCAAAAATCTTGCCCTTCCACGCCCTTGAGCGACAAAAAGACCGCAGGATATTGATTCATCCACGCTTCGCAGAGCCTGGCATTTTTAGAAACTGCCAGCCCTTCAAATATCTGTCGGCTGTCCTTCCTGATATCAAAAAATTCCTGGAGCATGGTCATGGCCAGCGTCTTGCCAAAGCGGCGGGGGCGGGTGATGAGCGAGACCAGCGGCTGATTATCGGCAAGCATTTCCTCAATCAGCCCCGTCTTGTCCACATAATACCGTTTTTCTTCGCGCAGCCGCCGGAAAAATTCGCCGCCAATAGAGAGATTGAGGGGAGCCATGCTTTCACTCCTTGCCGTTGATGTTCCTGGCGTTTTTATCCTAGCGTGATGTTTGGCAGCAATCAAGCGTGCTGAAGCCCGCCCAGCGCTTCCACAGTCCCGAGTTGAGCGAGGATACTAAAAGGGGCAATGCCCCCTGCGTCCTGCAGCGGACTATGCCCCCGTGAGTGACTAAATGCCGCAATGCGGCAGGCAATGCCCCGTGAATTGGAACATTTAGCCGCTTGCCGCTGACTGGGCTTTTTGCGTTTCCACAACCCTGAGTTAAGCGAGGATAATAAAAGGGGAATCGCCCCCTACTGGCAGAGCTTGCAGGCTTGCTCAAAGCCGTTCTTGCAGGATTTGGCGTACCAGTCTTTGGCAATTTTGGCGTTTTTCTGCACGCCCAGGCCTTCCTCATACATGCCGCCCAGGTAGAACTGCGAAGAGGCGTCGCCCTGGTCCGCGGCCTTGCGGTACCATTCCGCGGCCTTGGCGTAGCTGCGCGGGACGCCTTTGCCTTCCTCAAAGTTGCCGCCAAGCTCGCGCAGCGCGTTGACGTCGCCCTTTTGGGCAAGGGCCTGGGTTTCTTCAAAGCTGGCTGCCTGCGCCGCGCCGGCCGTAAGGGCAAGGGCGAAGAGCAGGGCAAGGGTCTGTTTAAGTCCTTTCATGGTTTCCTCCTGATGGGGCAGGGGGCAATGCCCCCGCTTTTGTTCATGTGCTTGATGCCAAAGCATCCGGGTCCCTGAGCCTAAAGCGAAACGGGGTTTTAATAAAGGGGGCAATGCCGCGGAAGATTTCGGGCTTCGGCGCGGCTCTTATTGATTTGCGGAGGCGCGGGGAGATTAACAGAAGAGCGTTACAGGATGCGCGCCTGTAAATGCAGCGCTGCTGCCAGGAATCCCGTCTTTTTACAGTTTCTGGCATTTTCTGCAGGCCTGCCTGTGCCCGTTTTTGCAGGCCTTGCCGTACCAGTCCCTGGCTGCGGACAGGTCACGCGGCACGCCCTGCCGTACTCGCAGTTCATGCCCAAGGCGCCGGGGCGTCAGGCAGAAGTGGGCGTGATCAGCTTTATGACCGGCTTTTTCATTGCGCGCAAATGGGCCTTTGCGGCGGCGTGTCCCTGATCTGCGGCTTTTTGGTACCACTCAGCCGCTTTGGCGCGGTCCTTCGGCACGCCCTGGCCGTTTTCGTACATCACGCCCAGGCTGTACTGCGCGTTGGCATTGCCGTGACCTGCGGACTTCAGGTACCACTTGAGGGCATGGGCGTAGCTTTGGGGGACGCCTTGCCCTTTGCGGTACATATCGCCCAGGCTGTTCTGCGCGCCGGCGTGCCCCCGCTCGGCGGATTTGCGGTACCATTCCGCGGCTTTGGCGTAATCCTGCGGCACGCCATGCCCGTTTTTGTACATCCCTCCCAGGTTGCTCTGCGCGTTGGCATCGCCCAGCGCAGCTGCCTTTTCGTACCATGCGCGGGCCGCTGCAAAGTCTTTTTGGACGCCTTCGCCTTTGTAATACATCGCGCCAAGATTATTCTGTGCGCCGGCGTGGCCCTGTTCTGCTGCTTTGCGGTACCATTCAAACGCCTTTTCCTGGCTCTTCGGGACGCCAAGACCAAGCTTATACATCACGCCCAGAGCAAACTGCGCGTCAGCGTATCCCTGGCCGGCGGCTTTTTCAAACCATCCGCGGGCCTGCTGGTAATCCCTGGTCACGCCCCTGCCGTTTTGGTACATCATGCCCAGGGCAAACTGCGCGCCGGCGTGCCTTCTGGCGGCGGCTTTTCGGAACCATTCGCGGGCTTTTTGGCAATCCTTGGGCACGCCCTGGCCCGTGTCGTGCATGACGCCCAAGGCATACGGCGCGTCAGGCTGCCCCTGTTCTGCAGCTTTCTCAAACCATTCGCGCGCCTTTAAGTAATCCCGCGGCACGCTTTTGCCGTAATAGAACATCCAGCCCAGGTTGAACTGCGCGGCAGGGTTGCCCTGTTCGGCGGCCTTCAAATACCATTCGCGCGCCTTTTGGTAGTCCTGCGGCAAGCCCTAGCCATTGCAGTGCATGCAGCCCAGATGGTTCTGAGCCTTGGCGTGCCCCTGTTCAGCGGACCTTTTGTACCATTCAGCGGCGGCTGCAAGATCTTTAGGCACGCCGTGGCCGTTTTCGTACATTTCGCCAAGGCGGCACTGCGCCTCGGGGTGCCCTTGGGCCGCTGCCTTTTGGTACCAGAGGGCAGCCTTGGCCAAATTCTGCAGGACCCCGCGGCCAGAATAATACTTTTCACCCAGGGCGAGCTGTTCAGCGGCGTTTTCCGGCTCGCAAGGGGCGTTTTCTGGTTCGCCGGCCTTTTTGAACCACACGCCGGCAGACTCCGTGCAGTCGTGCGCAGCGCCCCCGGCAGGCCCGCAGCTTTCGCAAGGGGAGAAGCGGATTTGCAGGCCGCCTTCCAGGGCGCATTCCTTAACAGCCTGGACCTGTCTGGCCCATGAGTCGTTAAGGGGCCGGAAAGGCGCCCGTTTGGCGGCGTCTCCAGGTCCGGCGGACGGCGTGCCAAAGCCCTGCGCGTTGCTGCATGCGCTGCCTTTTGCCGCATCCAGGCCAGGCTTTGGCATGGTTCCAGGTGCGCACTGCGCATCTGCGCTGCCGTCTCCGGCTTGTTTCTCAAGGACTGTCATGATGGGTTCTCCGTAGCGGTGCCGGCCTCATTTGCGCGAGGCAAAGGCCTGCCGCGTCCGCGCTCCGGCTGCCTGCGCCATTGGCGTTTTCGTTTATGTGCATAAAACCGCAGCTTTCATAGAAAGCCCGCTGAGGATGCCCGGTAATAAAAGGGGCAATGCCCCCAGCGCTTTCAGCGGTACAGGATTAGCATGGAGCGCGCCTGCCCCTCCCCCTGTGCGGCGGCTTTTTCCCACCATTCGCGGGCTTTTGCCAGGTCCCTGGGAACGCTTTGGCCCAGGTGGTACATGTTGCCCAGGTGGGACTGCGCTTCTGCGTGCCCCCGCATGGCGGCGTTTTCGTACCAGAAGAAGGCCTTCGTGTAATCCTGCGGGATGGAGTCCCCTATGTAGTACATGTTCCCCAGGTTGAACTGCGCCTGAGGGTCCCCTTTCTGGGCGGCTTCCTCCCACATGGCGAGGATCTGTTTGTCCTCCTCGGGCATGCTTCCCTCTGCGGCGTTCCCGTCCGGCGCATTACGGAGATCCGCGCCTTTTTTCAGCAGCCTGGCGAGGAATTCATCCAGGCTGGAAACGTTCCCGCCAGGCTTATTGGCGGAGTCCCCGTCTTTTTGAAGCGCATCCCTTTTCTTTAGCCACGAAAAAATGCCCAGGGCCCCGGCGGCCGCCGCCGTTGTGAAGAGCAGTCCCATACGCGCCTCCTCATATCGTTTGTTCTTCTGATCCAGTCCGTAAGGGCATGAATCGTTTCCGGCAAAAGCTACTGCCTGCTGGCCGCTGCAGGGCGGCAAATGCCAGCTTGAAGCATGAAAAAAGGGCAGCCCGCTTGCCGCTGCCCCTTGGGAAAGCATGGGGCACGGCCCCTTTTACTCAATGAATCCGCAAAGCCCCCAGCCGCCAGCAGGTGAATGAAAGCGCCAGTGGCGCGCTGCCCCTTGGGAAAGCATGGGGCACGGCCCCTTTTGTTCAATGAAATCCGCAAAGCCCTCAGCTTCCAGCAGGTGAATGAAAGCGCCAATGGCGCACTGCCGATTAGAAGCCCTGGTCGGCGAGGCGGGTAAATTCCTCGCAGGCTTCCTCGCTGCCGTTGGAGCAGGCTTTCTGGTACCATTCCTTGGCGGTGGCCTTGTTTTTCTGCACGCCCTCGCCCAGGCAGTACATGTTCCCCAGGCTGCACTGGGCCCGGGCGTTCTGCTGCGCGGCGGCCTTTTCGTACCACTCGCGGGCTTTGGTTAAATCCTGCTTCACGCCCCGGCCTTCGTCGTAGATGGCGCCCAGGCTGCACTGCGCGTCGGCGTCGCCCGCTTCAGCGGCTTTCAGGAAGCACGCACGGGCCTTGGCGCCGTCTTTTTTCACGCCCTGGCCAAGCTCGTACATGGCGCCCAGCCTGAACTGCGCGGGGGCGTAGCCCTGGTCCGCCGCTTTCTGGTACCATTCCGCGGCCTTGCCCAGGTCTTTGAAAACACCGTGGCCCTCGGCGTACAGCTCGCCTAAGGAATACTGCGCCTGCGCCTCGCCCTGTTCAGCGGCCTTCTGGTACCATTCCGCGGCCCTGGAATATCCCTTATCCACCCCTGTGCCGTTTTCGTGCATCACGCCCAGGTTGTACTGCGCCCTGGCATCCCCGGCGTCCGCAGCCTTGCGGTACCATTCCGCGGCTTTGGCGTAATCCTGCTTTACGCCCTTGCCGTAGTAGTGCATGAGCGCCAGGTTGTTCTGCGCGGGGGCATAGCCCTGTTCCGCAGCTTTCTGGTACCAGTGGACGGCTTTGGCATAATCCTGCTCCAGCCCGTGGCCGAATTCGTAGAGCTGGCCAAGATTGAACTGCGCCCTGAGGCTGCCCTGCTTCGCGGCTTTCTGGTACAGATCAGCCGCCTTGCGGGCGTTTCGGGCGGACTCGGCGCTGCTTGCGCCGCCCGCAGCATCGCTGCCGGCATTGCCCGCGGAAGCGCCAGCGGCGTTCCCGCCAGCATTTCCGTTGGCTTTGCCTTTATTGCCGGCGGTCTTGCCGCCCGGGGCGCGGCCTTTTGGGGCGTTTTCTGCTTTTTTGCTGACGGCGCCTAGCTCCGCGGGTGGATTGGCGGTCTTGTCCTGGATATCCCCGCGCTCGTACAATTCTCCCAGGGCGCACTGCGCGTCCGCAAAATTCTGCGCGGCGGCTTTTTGGTACCATTCAGCGGCTATCGCCATATCCTGGGCGACGCCCTGTCCGTTTTCGTACATCACGCCCAGGTTAAACTGCGCGGCCGCGTGCTTTTGGGCGGCGGCTTTTTTGTACCACTGGGCGACTTTGTCAAAATCCTGCGGGACGCCCAGCCCCTGGGCGTAGATCAGGCCCAGGTCGTTCTGCGCGTCGATGTGGCCCTGTCCGGCGGCTTTTTCCAGCCATTCGCGGGCTTTTGCCAGATCCTGCGGGATGCCATATCCCTTTTTATTCATGATGCCCAGGGCGTACTGCGCCGTGGCAAGCCCCTGCGCGGCGGACTTTTGGTACCATTCCGCAGCTTTTGCCAGGTCCTTTTTGACTCCGGCGCCGGATTCAAACATGGCGCCCAGGGTGAACTGCGCCTGGGCATCACCCTGGCCAGCGGCCTTTTCGTACCATTTTGCGGCGCTTGAAAGGCTCTGCTTCACCCCTTGGCCAAATTCGTGCATCACGCCAAGGGTGTACTGCGCCTCCCGCACGCCTTTTTCAGCGGCTTTTTCCAGCCATTTCCGGGCTTCCTCAAAGCTTTGCGGCACGCCCCTGCCGTAGTAGAACGCCTCGCCCAGGGCGAACTGCGCAGAAGCGTTGTTCCGCGCCGCGGACTTTTCAAACCATTTGGCGGCAGCGGCCGGATCCTGCCGGAAAAGCTGGCCGTTTTTGTACATTTCGCCAAGCTTATATTGGGCGCCTGCGTGCCACAGCGGCAGGGTGAGCGCGAAGGCCAGAAGCCCGGCCACAAGCAGTCCGAAAATCGTTTTTTTCGTCATAAGGCAGATCGCGCTCCTTTGCGGGCGGCGCTGGCGTTTTTGCTATTCAGGAAGAGGGGCAGGCTGCTGCTTCAGCAGGAGCGCAAGGGCTTTCTTATCGTCTTCAGACACATTCAGGATTTCGCAGGCCCTGTCTTCGCTAAGCCCCAAAGCCGTTGTCATGGCCCTGATGCTTTCCGCAAGCGCCCTGATGCGGCCTTCCGAGCGGCCTTGCACCAGCCCTTCCGATCGACCCTTCAAAATCCCTTCTGCAAGCCCTTCCTGAATATACATGTCCTTCCATGTTGCGGCACGTTCAGCAAGCATGGTGTGCACCTCCTGAAAGCTCTTAAGTTCCGGAACATTTTCCGTAATGCCCGCGCGCTTGAACACGACCCTTTTAAGCCATTCAATGAAGAGCCGGCAGAGCTGCGCGTATTGGGGCGATTCAAGCCGCGTTTCCAGGTCCGCGATGATTGGCTCCAGAGATTCCAGCCGTTCTGCCTGTTCAAGGCGGACAATGTA
>JAGADT010000042.1 GCA_017613475.1 Desulfovibrionaceae bacterium
AAGGCCTGCAGGGTTCCTAGCCGCTCGAAATAGCGCGTGATGAACGCGCGGGCTTCGGCTGTGGAAATGCCCAGCTCATGCGCCAGCTTCTGCGCGCCCATACCGTAAATCAGCCCAAAATTGATGGTCTTGGCCGCGCGGCGCTGATCCGGGGAAACACGGTCGGCAGGCACATCGTACAAAAGCCCCGCCGTGCGCGCGTGAATATCCGCTCCCTCCCTGAAGGCCCGCAGAAGTTCAGGGTCCTGAGAAACGCAGGCCAAAACGCGCAGCTCTATCTGCGAATAGTCGGCGGAAACAATCAGTTTTCCCTCGGGGGCGGTGAAGCAGCCCCGCATTTTCCTGCCCTGCTCGCCGCGCACAGGGATGTTCTGCAGATTCGGGCTGCTGGAAGAAAGGCGGCCCGTGGCCGTGGCGGTCTGGTTAAAGGTGGTGCGGATGCGGCCATCCGCCCCCATCAGCCGGGGCAATGGCTCAAGATAAGTGGAGCGCAGCTTTTCAAGCACGCGGTACTTGCGCAGGGCATCCACCACAGGGTGCTTTCCGGAAAGCCCGTCCAGCACGTCCTTCGAGGTGCTGGCCTGCCCGCCCTGCGTCTTTTTCGCGGCGGGAAGCCCCAGCCTGGTGAACAGCACTTCGCCAAGCTGCTGCGCGGAACGGATATTGAAGGGCCCGCCGGCCGCGCGGTAAATTTCCTCCGTAAGCTGCTCAAGCTCCTGCCGCACGTCTTCCAGAAACTGAGAAAGGCGCTCCGCATCAAGCTGCACGCCGGCATCCTCCATGTCGGCCAGCACGGCGGTCAGCGGTATTTCCATGCCCTGCAGGAGCGCCGTCAAGCCGGCGGCTTCAAGCCTGCGGCGTAAAGCCTGGGCCATGGCCAGCGCCAGCAGTCCCGGATTCGCGGGGGACATGTTGAGCTCCGTGCTCCATTCGCCGGAGAGGCGCGGCCAGGCATAATCCGCCTGCTCAGGATCCAGGAGGTAGGCAGCAAGCCCCAGGTCAAACCAGCGCGCCATGGGGATGCTCCGCCACGCATTATGGCTGTGCAAAAACTTCTTGACGTCAGGAACCACAAAACGCGTGCCCGGATGCAGGGCCGCGGACCGCGCAAAAAGCCCTGCCAGGGGCTCAAAGGGACCGATGTACGACCATTCCCTGCCTTCGGCAGCGATTGTCAGGCTTTCTGCATCCAGCATAAGGGCCACGTCTTTCCCGGCAAAGAACGCGGCGTCCGGCAAATCAGCGGGTGTTTCCGCCTTCGCGCGCTCCATGGCCTTTGGCATGGCAAAAAGCGTTCCCTGCATGCCGGGCTTTGCGGCGGCCGCCGTCATTTTGCCGCTCCCAATGAGCCCAGAAATCTCCCTTTCCAACGCCGTAAGCTCAAACTCGCGCAGGATGGCGGAAACTTCCTTCACATCCACGGGACGCACGGCAAAATCTTCTTCGGAAACATCCTGGCAGCGCCCCGTGTCCAGACGGGTCAGCTGGCGGTAGAGAAAGGCCGCGTCCAGGTGGCCCGCAATCTTTTTTTTCAGGGCCGGCTTTAATTCTTCATAGCGGTCCCGGATATCCTCAAGGCTCGAAAAGGACTGAAACAACGTTTCCGCCGTCTTGATGCCGACGCCGGGGATGCCGGGGATATTGTCGCTGGAATCGCCGATGACGGCCTGCACATCCGGCCAGCTTGCGGGCTCAAGCCCTGTTTCAGCCCTGAAGCTCTCCAGCGTGGTGATTTTTCCCTCGCGACCGCCCGGGTCCCACATAAGCACGCGCTCATGCAGGCACTGCTTGAGGTCCTTATCCGCGCCAACAATCACAACGCCCCCCTCGTCCCTGTGCCTGAGCGCGAGCGAGGCAATGCAGTCATCCGCCTCGCAGCCTTCGGAAACCAAAAGGCGCAGGCCCAGCGCCCTGGTCAGCCGGCGGATGGGATCAAGCTGCACAAGCAGACCCTCAGGCACGGCCTTGCGCTGGCTCTTGTACGGGGGGAAAAGCTCGTGGCGGAAGTTCGGGCCGTGGCCATCCAGCACCATGGCAAAACGGCGCGGCTCTTCTTCGCGCAGGATGCGCAGGAGGATCCGGCCTACAATAAACAGGGCGCCAGTAGGAAAACCGTCGGAACGGGAAAGGTTCTGGTTGGCATAATAGCCACGGAAAACAAAGGCTGAACCATCCATCAGGAACAGGGGTTCGCCGGGCAGCAGGCTTTTCACGCGCATGGGCCGACTCCTTGCAGCATTGCTGCTTTTATTCAAGTTCATGAGCAAAGGACTTCAGGGACCGCTGGCGACGGCATTGCTGCCTTTATTCACGTAATAAACTTGAAAAAAGGGGCAATGCCCCCTGCCCGGGGACATTGCCTCCCGCCTTCCCCAAAAGGGAAGGCTAAAAGCAGCAGCGCTGCCATTACATGGCAGGATTATTTGCCAATGACGCGGTCAAGTATCTCGTCTTCATACTTGAGGTAGGCGCGCACGTCGAAAAGCTCATCCAGCTTTTCCTTGCTGAGATGCGCGGCAATGCCCTCGTCCGCGCGGATGAGGTCCGGGAAGGGCGTTCCGCTTTTCCAGCTCTGCATGGCGTTGCGCTGCACGGCCACATAGGCTTCCTGGCGCGGCATGCCGGAATTAACAAGGGCCGTGAGCACCTTCTGCGAATAGAAGAGGTCGCAGGAAGCGTGGAGATTGCGCTCCATGTGCTCAGGGATCACGTTCAGCCCGTCAAGGAGCCTCGTCAGGCGGTTAAGTGCGTAATCCATGAGGATGGTCGTATCCGGCATAATGACGCGCTCCACCGAAGAATGGCTGATGTCGCGTTCGTGCCAGAGAGCCTGGTTTTCCATTGCGGCCAGCGAATTGGAGCGGATCATGCGGGAGAGGCCGCACAGGTTTTCCGCGGAAATGGGGTTCTTCTTATGCGGCATGGCGGAAGAGCCTTTCTGCCCCTTGCCGAAGCCTTCCTCCGCTTCCAGGACTTCCGTGCGCTGGAGGTGGCGCAGCTCCACGCAAAGGCGCTCAATGCTGCCGGCGGCCACCGCGAGGGTGGTAAAGAAGTAGGCCAGGCGGTCACGCTGGATGACCTGCGTGGAAATGGGGTCGGGCGTCAGGCCAAGGATCTTGCAGGCCGTGGCTTCAATCTGCGGGGAAAGGAAGGCGTAGGTGCCGACGGCGCCGGAAATCTTGCCCACGCGGATTTCGGCCAGCGCGGACTTGAAGCGCGCAAGGTTCCGTGAAAATTCGGCGTAAAAGCCCGCCATTTTGAGGGCGAAGCTTGTGGGCTCGGCATGGATGCCGTGCGTGCGCCCCATGCAGAGCTGCCCGCGCCAGCGCTGGACCATGCTCTTCAGGGAAGCCAGCACTTTTTCAAAATCTTCAACAATCATGTCGCCGGCTTCGGCAAGCTGCATGTTTCCGGCCGTATCCACAATGTCGGAAGAAGTGCAGCCCAGGTGGATGAAACGCGCGGCCGGGCCAATCTTTTCTTCAAGCGAGGTCAGGAAGGCGATCACGTCGTGACGCGTTGTCTCCTCGATTTCCAGGATGCGCTTAACATCAATGGCGGCCTTTTCGCGGATGGCAGACATGGAGGCGCCGTCAATGACGCCAAGGCCGTGCCAGGCTTCGCACACGGCCAGCTCAACCTTAAGCCAATAGGCGTAGCGGTTTTCCAGAGTCCAAATGGAACCCATTTCTGGGCGGGTGTAGCGTTCGATCATGGCGTCTCCAAAAATAATGATTTATTCGGCGCTGGCGGATCCCGAGGCCGGGGCGGGCGCGGGCTTGCTTTCCGCCGTGGGGGCAGCGGGCGCGGCAGGGGTTTCAGCCTTGGCAATGGCAGCGCTGTCATTGGGTTTCTGGCTGGGCGCGGAGGCCGGCCCGCCTTCGCTCTTGCCGCGGTGCGTGCCGTATTCGGTTACATACCAGCCCTTGCCCTTGAGCATGAACGACGTATTGGAAACAATGCGGCCTGCCTCGCCCCCGCATTTGGGGCAGCACATGCTTGCAGGGGCGTCGTGATGCTGCGTCCATTCTTCAAAGGTGCGGTCGCAGTGCGTGCAGTAGTATTCGTAAATAGGCATGAAACTCACTCGGATCAGTGCAGTAAAGATTGGACAAACGGAAAGAAGCGGCAGCGCAGAAGCGTTGCCGCGTCACAAAAAACGTCCGGCTTCGCCGGCACGCGAAACAGGCTGGCAATCAGAAAGCGCTACTTTTTAGCGGCTTCAGCCTGGGCCTGATGGATGCGTTCCTTGAGGCGCTGCGCGCGACGATGACGGCGGCGGGCCAGTTCCTTCTGGCGTTCCACTTTCTTATGGGCCATAATAATTCTCCTGCGGACCGGCAATGCCGGCAAAAATCGTATTTTTCAGGCGCCCCAAAAATTCCGCCGGAAATTCCGGCAATCTTTCCGCAGCGCAGCTGAACCGCATAATGATAGAGGCAAAGCGTTCAGCTGTCCAGAAAAATTTGTTTTTCCCAAGTGAATCGAAACCAAGCCCCTTTTCCCCAGCTTGACATTCGCGCGGGATTTCGGCTTGATGCAGCCCATGCCATACCTTGCTGAGAGCGGCACTGCCGCCGCCAGCAGTACGGGTTTCTTTCACTTTCAGCGGCATTGCCGCCAGCCAGAAGCTTTCCAAAGCCCATTGCCACATGAACATGAATAAATACGCCATTGGCGCCGCGGCGGCCCTGAGCCTCTGGCTGGGGCTTGCCAACCCGCTCTGCCATATTCCCTGGCTGATTTTGCTGCATCCCATGGCGCTGCTTTTCCTGGGGCAGTCTTCGCCCTCCGGGGGAAAAGCCTTCTGCCGCGGCTGGCTTGCCTCCACCCTGGGCTGGAGCGGCGTTTTGTACTGGATTGCCGTGCCCGTCCACGATTTCGGCGCGCTCCCCTGGGCGCTGGCCGTGCCCTGCGCTGTGCTGCTCTCCGCCTACATGGCCGGCTTCGGCGGGCTTTTTGCCCTTTTGGCCCATGATGCGCGCAGGCTGAGCCTCCCCCTCCTGCCCCAGGCAATCCTCCTCGCCCTGGGCTGGTATTTGCTGGAATGGACCCGCGGCTGGCTTTTCTCCGGCTTTGCCTGGACGCCGCTTGCCGCGGCCTTTGCCCCTGTTCCTCCGCTCATCCAGGGCGCCTCCATTTTGGGAGCCTACGGGCTTGGCGGCTTTTTCGCCGGGCTTTCCTGCCTGGCTGGGCTTGGGCTTGGACGCGGCGGGCGCAATGGCTGGGCAGCCTTTGCCGCCGCGCTGGCGCTTTTCCTCGGGGCATGGTGCGCGGGCTCGGCATCCATGGGCCGCCAGGACCTGCCAGGCAGGACGGTTGACGTGCTTCTTGTGCAGGGGAACATCAACCAGGATGTCAAATGGAGCCCGGCCATGCTGCGCGCTACGGTAAGGCGCTACATAGAGCTGACCCAGGGCGCGCTGGCACGCCTGGATGCGCGCGGAGAAACCGCCTTTGCTGTCTGGCCTGAAACGGCCATGCCCTTTGATACGGAACGCGAGCGGGCGCTTGTGCTGCCCCTGAAGGCGCTGGCTAAAAGCGCCAATGCGGAACTGGCCTTCGGCGCCATCGGCTTTGACCGCGCCAGCGGCAAATATCTCAACCGCGCGAATTTTATCAGCGCCGACGGGCAGGAGGCAGGCTCCTACGACAAGCAGCACCTTGTGCCTTTTGGCGAATACGCGCCGCCCTTCCTGGATTTCCCCT
>JAGADT010000043.1 GCA_017613475.1 Desulfovibrionaceae bacterium
CGCACAACGGCAAGGACCGCGTCAGAGGAAGCGCTGCCTGCCGCCAGCATGGGGCGCACGGGCCTGCCCTTGAAATCCATTACGCCCTCAGCCGTGGCCCGCCGTATCAGCGGATCATCGGCCAGGGCCCTGCCGCCGGGCCCATACACGGCAAAGCGGCACTTCTGGCTCAAAAGGATGCGCTGCCAGTTCCGCGCCTGCTTCAGCGGGGTCCCGCCGGCAGATTCCAGGCGCAGCGCCTCGGCAGCAAAGCCTGCGTTACGGCGCAGATCCGCCTTCGCCTCCAGCACGGACTCTATTTCCGAAACCAGCAGGCTTAAGTAGCGGACGCCCAGGGCATCCTGCACCATGGAAACGGTATTGGCAAAGGCCTCGCTTTCCCTCTGCACAGCCGCATCCATGAGGTAGCCCCTGCTGAAATAAACAATCGGCAGGGCAGCCAGGGCCACGGCAAAGCTCACCAGGAAAAAGAGTTTTGTCCGCAGCGTCATCGCCCAAGCCCCTGCACCCAGCGCAGCACTTCTGCCACAGGCGCGATAAGGTCCTGCGGGATGTACGCGTTTTCCGTGCCGTCTTTATACAGCGCCTGGGCCAGCGGCACATTCTGCATGATGGGAATGCCCTCCTGCCTTGCGACCTCGATCATGCGCTGCGCAAGCAGTCCCTCGCCCTTTGCCAGCACAATGGGCAGGGGCGTCTTGTCCTTTTCATAATCCAGCGCCACGGCATAATGCGTGGGGTTGGTGATGAGCACCTTCGCCCGGCGCACGTTGTCCAGCGCGTTCTGCGCCAACATTTCCCGGTGCAGCTGCTTGCGCCTGCTCCTGATCTGCGGGTCGCCCTCGCTCTCCTTATATTCCCGCCGCACTTCATCCTTGGTCATCATGTGCCCTTGATTGTATTTATAGCGCTGATACAGGTAATCCAGGACGGCAATCACGCAGAACGCGCCTGCCGCGTAGAGCATGAGGCTCCCTGAAGCCTCGCCCAAAACTTCCCACATGGCCCCGGCCCCGCTTTCCGGCATGCGGAAAAGCTTAGGCAGGTACTTTTCCAGGACCAGATAGACCACAAAGGCCAGGACCAGCACCTTGACGATGTTCTTGACCAGTTCAAAAAGGTTCTTGACCGAAAAGACTTTCTGGAACCATTTGCGCGGGTCCAGGTTCTCCAGCTTCGGCATGGCGCCCTTGAACGCAAAAAGCACGCCCACCTGGGCCAGCATGCTCACTAAGGCCACCGTCATGACAATGACCACCGCCGGCAAAACCAAAAGCACGGCCGAGCGCAGGACCAACGGCACTGCGTGGGCCATGGCCTCGTCAAAAGGCAGAGTGAAAAGCTCCATGGGCAGCACCAGCATGGCCTTAAGCGTTTCAAAAATATCCCTGGCCTCCACCGCAAGATAGAGGGCAAGCGCAAGGACGGTGAGCGCCGGGGCAATATCCTGGCTCTTGCAGACATCGCCCTTCTCCCTGGCTTCGCGGATGCGCTTTGGGGTTGGCTGTTCGGTTTTTTCGCTCATGGCATCAGGGCTTTCAGGTAGTTGATATCCTGGCCGAAGGCATCAAACATGCGCACGGCACCGGTTATGAGCATGCCAAAATAAAAAAGCAGGAGCAGCGCCGCAATGCCGCTCTTGATGGGCATGGCCAGGATATACACATTGAGCTGCGAGGCAAAGCGGTTGATAAGCCCCAGGGAAATATCCGTAAGCAGGCAGGCAGCCACAACGGGCCCGGAAAGCAGCACCATGTCAAGGGCAAGCTTAGCCACCTTGCCGGCAAAAAACAGCGCGGCATCCGTGCGCAGGAAAACGGCGCCCGGCAGGAAGCTGAAGGCGGGCCATGCCTCATACCCCGCGTACACAAGCCCAAGGCAGCTTAAGAACGCGCCGGTTGAAAAAAAGACGTATACCCCGCTCTGGAAAAAAAACGAGCCCGTGGGCGAAGTCTGCTCGCCGGAAAGGGGGTCGGATTCCGCGGCCTGCCCCGCCCCGCGCTGGTTATCAATGAAAAAGCCCGCGCACTGCAGCGTCCAGAACATCATGCCGGCCAAAAGCCCCAGGAGCATCCCCAAAAGGACTTCCTTGATGATCAGCGCGCCCACAAACAGCGCCGACGCGGCATCAAGCCCTATCCATTCCGGCACCTGGCCAAGCAGCATGGGGTGCAGGATGATGTAGCAGGCCAAAACAAGCGTCATGCGCAGCTGCCCCGTGACCAGGTTCCCGCCCATGAAGGGTGCCACCTGGACAAACATGAAGAGCCTGGGCGTGCCCAAAAGGAAGGCCAGGAGATGTTGGTACGGCGTAAACCCCGCAAGCAGCGCGTCCATAGGCAAATCCGCCTGTCAAAACAAGTAGAAGCGCGAAAACAGCTCTTCGGCAAAGCGGAGCAGCTCGCCCGCCATCCAGCCGCCAAGCAGGAAAATGGAAAGGGAAACCGCCAGGAGCTTTACGCCGAAGGAAAGCGTCTGCTCCTGCAGCTGCGTAACCGCCTGGATGAGGCTGAGCATAAGGCCCGTGATGGAGGCAATGATAATGGGCGGCAGCGAGAGCATCAAGACCAGGTAGAGCGCACGGTTTGCATATTCCAGGGCGAGACTGTTCATGCCAAAGCTCCTAAATGCGCACCCGGCTGATGGGCTGGACGGAAATTTCCGGCGTCACTTCCTGATAGGCCATCACAGGCAGCTCGTAATACTTTGCTTCAATCAGGCGGCGGACATAGCGGCGGATATCCATTGACGCCAGGAGTACGGGCTTCTGCGTGCTGCCGATGGATTTTCCGGCGGCCTCTCCCACGGCATTGACGATTTTCTGCGAGGTTTCAGGATCCAGCGAAAGGAAGGCGCCTGCCGACGTCTGCCGCACGGCCTTGCGGATGGTCTCCTCAAGGGATGGGTCAAGCAGGATGGCGGGCAGCATGTTCTGTCCGCGTGAATACATGTAGCTGATCTGGCGCTTCAGGCTGCCGCGCACGTATTCGGTGAGCATGACGATGTCTTTTTCCTTCGGGCTCCATTCAATGAGCGCCTCCAGGATGCCGCGCAGGTTGCGTATGGAAACCTGCTCCTGCACCAGGCGCTGGAAAATTTCGGCAATGCGCTGGACGGGCAGCAGGCGCAGGGCCTCGCGCACAAGGTCAGGGGCGCGTTCTTCCATGCGGTCCAGGAGGTACTTGGCCTCCTGCAGTCCCAAAAAGCCGGAGGCATGCCTGGAAAGCACCAGGGAAAGATGGTAGGCCAAAATCTTTTCGTGGGTCATGCAGGAAATGCCTGAGTTCTCCAGCTTTTCCATCTCAGCGTCAGGCACCCAGATAGATTCGATATTGGGCAGGAAGGCCTCGCCGACCTTGTACGCCACGCCCAGCAGGGAAAGGTTGCCTTCCTTTTCCCGGGCGATCACCATGCCCTTTTCCAGCCGGCCGCGGGACATGGGGATTTCGTTCAGGTTCAGCATGTAGCCCAGGGAGGGGAGCGAGGCGTTGGGGCGGATGTTGATGCCGGGAAACGGCACCCCCAAATCAAAATACAGCGCCCTGCGCAGCGCCGAAAGCTCGTCGTTCAGCGATTCATAATCCATGGATTCGCCGATATCCGGCGCAATATCAAGGATGATGGGCACGGTGGGCGAAAATTCATCCTGCTGGCTGCCGCTCCGCCTGGCCTTTTTCTGCTCCGCGGCAGGCGCTAAGGAACGCACCAGATTTTCGCGGTGGTCCGGCTTTTCAGGGGCGGAGGCGATGCGCCCAAGCATGTAGCCAAAGCCACCCACGGCAAAGGCCAGCGTAAAGAGCTGCGGCTTGGGAAAGCCGGGAATCAGGCCGAAAAGGAAAATCAGCCCGCCCGCCATCTGCAGGGCCCTGGGCTGATCAAAAAACTGCTTGCCGACCTGCGCGCCGATATTTTCATCGCTGTCGCCGGAACGGGTGATGAGGATGCCCGCAGAAATGGAAACCAAAAGCGAGGGGATCTGCGAAACAAGCCCGTCGCCGATGGAAAGGATGCCGTAGGTGCGCAGTGCCTGGGAAGCTGTCATGCCGTGCTGCATCACGCCAATGAGCGTGCCGCCCACAAGGTTGACCACCGAGATGATCATGCCGGCAATGCTGTCGCCCTTGACAAACTTCATGGCGCCGTCCATGGCGCCGTACATCTGGCTTTCCAGCTGGATGCGGTCGCGGCGCTTCTGCGCCTCTTCCATGTCGATCACGCCGGCCCGCATGTCGGCGTCAATGGACATCTGCTTGCCGGGCATGGCATCCAGCGTGAACCTGGCCCCGACCTCAGCCACGCGCTCCGCGCCCTTGGCAATGACGAGGAACTGGACGATGGTCAGGATCAAAAAGACCACCGCGCCGACGACGAAATTGCCGCCCAGGGCAAAATCGCCAAAGGTGAAGATGATCTCGCCGGCGTCAGCCTGCAGCAGGATAAGGCGGGTCGTCGTGATGTTGAGGCCCACGCGGAAAAGCGTGGTGAACAGGAGCATGGTCGGGAAAACGGAAAAATCCAGCGCCGTCTTCACGTACATGGACATCATGAGCATGAGGAACGAAAGCGTCATGTTCACGCCAATGAGCGCGTCCACCACCGGAGTCGGCAGCGGAATAATCATCAGCGCAATCACCACCACGATCAGGAGGACCATGGTGATGTCGTTGTATTTGGCAATCAGCCTGGCTGCGCGGCCTGCCTTTTCAAGAAAACTCATGCGCCTTCCTTTCTTCCAGCGGCAAAAAGCAGATACTCGTTCAGGGCGGCGCGGGCTTCAGTCCTGCGGTTTTCCAGCCAAAGCGCCTGCGCCTTCATCAGGAAGAAAACCGCCTTCCTTGAGGAAAATGCCGTGTTTTTCAGCAGGGGGGCCAGGTATTGCAGCGCGGCCGCGCCATCCCCCTTTTCAAGGGCGACAGCCGCAAGCCCGGCGCAGGCGCCCTTATCTTCGCGCCCATCCTCAGACAAGGCCATGATCCCCCTGTAAAGGCGCCCGGCGCTTTCCTCCCTGCCCATGCTGAAATACATGGCGGCCAAAACGCGGAGGGCCTTAAGCTCATCGCTTCCCGGCACGTCAGCCTCCTATCATCAGCCCCATGTAGGCCTGGAGCAAAGCCCTGTTGTGCAGAAGGGGCATGAGCTCCTTATCGATCATTTCCCTGACGGCGGGATCAGCCGAAGAGGCGCAGTCCCGCACGAGCGAATCCAGGGCTTCCTGAAAGCGCCTGGGCGCCAGGATCGCGCCATCGCCGACATCGGGGCGCAGGGCCTCTTCCACAAGGCGCCGCGCGTTCCCCGAGGCAAAGAGCGCCTCCAGGCCAGCCGCATTCACCGTGTTCGGCGCAAGCTCCCCGGCCTCGGGCAGTCCTTTGGCCTCCGCCATGGGCATGACATCCTGTATGCCAAGCGACGGCGTCAAAAAATCAATGGTCTTCGGCATACGCCCTCCCTTCCGCAGCGTCCTTCCGCTTCAGGCCCCAGTGCCTGGAGCCCCTAAAAATCCGCCTGCATGGCGCGCCCGGCATCCAGGCAGCCCACAAGGAAACGCAGCCTGTTCTCTATGGCCGCCGCGGTCACGTCCCTTACGCGCATCCGGCTCAAAAAAAACAGCCGCCCCCTGTGCCTGCCAAAAGAAAGGGGGAACGGCAGGTTTTTCCTCACATCGCAGAGCCTGAAGCAGCTCAGCAGGGTTTCCGGAGCGCAGCGCTCTTCCGTCACGGCAAGGTACAAAAGCAGGGTGTCGCCCCGCCCCGCTTCAGGACGCTCAAGAAAAAAGCTGCCCGTGCCCTCAATATCCAGCTGCGCAAGC
>JAGADT010000044.1 GCA_017613475.1 Desulfovibrionaceae bacterium
CCGCACTTGAACTTCATGCGGCCCGCAGGGAGGTCCAGCTCGTCATGGATGACAAGGATGCGTTCAGGCGTGATGCGGTGCCAGGCGGCAAGGGGCTGAACGCAGTCTCCGGAAAGGTTCATAAATGTCTGCGGATTGGCAATGAGCCATTCGCCAGGAAGGTTGGGGAACGTTCCTTTCCAGAGCAGGGCGCGGAATTTCCCCCCGGAAAGGGAAACCACATTGTCCATGTCTTCCATCAGCGCGGCTGTGCACATAAAGCCAAGGTTATGCCTCGTGCCCGCGTAGGAATCCCCCGGGTTGCCGAGTCCGACAATAAGTCCGTTGAGTGCCATGGAAAGCCCCCTGAAAAAGCAGATGACGCAAAAAAGAAGGCGCCGGCCGTTGTTCTGCGGCCGGCGCCCAGCGGAAGAAAGAAAAGAAACTAGGCCTTGGCTTCAGCCGCGCCCTCTTCGCCGCTTTCGTCCTTATCAGCAGAATTGGGCGGAAGCACGGAAACAACAGCGTAGTTGATGTCGTAAACCGCGGAAACGCCTTCAGGCAGCTTGAGGTCGGAAATCTGGAGGGAATTGTTGATTTCCAGTTCCGTCACATCCACAACCAGGCTGGCGGGCATGTCCAGAGGCTTGGCCATGAGGGTGACTTCATCACGGTAGGTTTCAAGCACGCCGCCGACTTTGGTGCCGCGGGCTGTGCCTTCAAACACCAGCGGGACGACAACCTTGACCGGGCGGTCAAGATCAACGCCGTAGAAGTCCACATGGGTGAAGGTTCCCTTGCAGGGGTCGCGCATGGCCTGCCAGAAAAGGGCGGGGAACTGGCCTTCACCGGTCACGTCAAGGTTGAAAACGGTGGTGCGTCCGACCGTTTCAAACATCTTGTTCAGTTCCTTGAGGCTTACCTGGATGGGCAGGTTCTTGCCGTCGCGAGTGTAGAAAACAGCAGGTACAACGCCTTTGGCGCGCAGACGGCGGTTGTTGCCCTTGCCAAAAGCTTCGCGTTTCTGGGCGGGGAGTTTTTTGAGATCAGCCATGATACTTGTTTGTCTCCTTAGAAGGGTGCGACCGCGGGGAAATACCGCAGTCATCAGGTCTTCCTATGCCAAAAAGCAGCAGCGAAGCGGATATTGCGCACCGCTGTGCCTGAAAACCGAATGCCGCCGGATTGCCCTAGGGGATCACGGCGCCTTTTAGGCGCTAAAACAAAACGCTGACCGACGATCCAATATGGATGTTATGGATGGTCTTGGCCAGCAGGCTTGCAATGGAAACCACCTGGAGTTTGGGGCAGGAGGCGGCTTTTTCGGGAACGCTGATGGTATCGGTAACGATGACTTTTTTGAATACGGAATTATTGATGCGCTCGATGGCCGGGCCTGAAAGCACGCCGTGGGAGGCGCACGCATACACTTCGCTGGCACCGGCGTCCTGGAGGACTTTGGCAGCGGCGGTGATGGTGCCGGCGGTATCGATCATGTCATCAACAAGAACGGCGATTTTTCCCTTCACATCGCCGATGACGTGCGTGGCGCTGGCCTGGTTGGGGCAGTCCCGGCGCTTATCGATGATGGCAAGGGGTGCTTCAATGAGCTTGGCGTAGGCACGTGCCCGTTCCACGCCGCCGGCGTCGGGGGAAATGACCACCACGTTTTCGCGCAGGTCATACAGCGGCTGGAGCAGAACGCGGGAGGCAAAGAGGTTGTCTACCGGGCAGTTGAAAAAGCCCTGGATCTGCCCTGCGTGGAGGTCAACGGTAACAACGCGGTTGGCACCTGCAGTGCTGAGGAAGTCCGCCGTCATCTTGGCGCTGATGGGCGCCCTGGGGCTGGCCTTGCGGTCCTGGCGGGCATAGCCGTAATAGGGGATAACGGCGGTGATCCGCCCGGCGCTCGCGCGCTTGAGCGCGTCCAGCAGCAGGCAGAGCTGCATAAAATTGTCGTTGACGGGGGCGCTGGTGGACTGGATGACAAAAACGTCTTTTCCGCGGACGCTTTCCCCTATTTCAACCCTGCACTCACCATCGCTGAACGTGCTGCACAGCACAGAGGTAAGCTGGCAGCCAAGGTGGTCGCAGATGGCATTTGCCAGGGGTTCGTTGGAGGTTCCGGACAAAATTTTTAAATCGCCGTACATGATTGCCTTGCCTGATAATAGGGCTTTTCCCGCTTGATGAGCGCTGGGAAAACAGAAAAGATGGCTGGGGCGGAAGGATTCGAACCCTCGAATGACGGGACCAAAACCCGTTGCCTTGCCTGCCTTGGCTACACCCCAGTATACAAAATCAATGGCTGAAGGCTGTGATCCTTCAGCGCGGCTGCTGCTCCAGCCCAATCAGGCGCTCAGCGCCTGCCACCATGCCTTGATGTTACGCTCCTCAAAAACGCGGAGGAGGTCCTCGCCGCGGGCGGCATTTTTAGGACTGAACAGCCCGCAGACAGCAGCTCCGCTGCCGCTCATTACGGCTGCGTCGGCTCCCAGATCCATGATAGCTGCTTTCAGCGACGCTACTTGCGGATACGCGCTGAAAACAACGGATTCAAACGCATTGAACAGCTGGATACCTGCGTCCAGCGTGCCCTGCGCGCTTGCTGCGAGGGCATTTCCTTTATCCTCTGCCTCTGCGTTTGTCAAGACAGAGGGCTGAGGCGTTTTGCCATTCTTGTGGAGCTGGTCCCAGGCGCCGTAGGCCCATGGAGTGGAAACGTGGACATCGGGGCAGGCTAAAAGCACATTCCAGCCCTTCATGCGTTCTGCAAGCTCAGGAACGGGCGTTAACCGCTCGCCTATGCCCTGGGCACGGCAGGGCTTGTTTATGAGGAAAAAGGGAACATCCGCCCCGATTTTCGCCGCGCATTCAGCAAGCTTTTCCGCAGGCAGGGGAGCTGGCGCATGGCTGTTGAGCCAGAGGAGGAGCGCCGCGGCATCAGCGGAACCGCCGCCAAGTCCTGCGCCTGAGGGAACGCCCTTGTTCAGCGTAAGTTCCAGGTCAGGCGCAAAGCCGCAGGCATCGGCAAAGTTCCGGCAGGCTTTGGTCAGCGTGTTATGCTCTGGATCAATGCCGTTTCCACAGAGCACGCGCAGTCCCGCCCCTGGAGCAAGCACGGTGAGCGTGAGTTCGTCATGCGGTTCGTCAAGGGGCCAGAACAGCGAATCAAGTTCGTGCATCCCGTCGCCGCGGACGGCGGTGATATGCAGGGTAAGGTTGATTTTGCAGCCGGATCGCAGAACGTAGGTATCCATGGCATGAACTTGGCAGTTTTAGAATGGTCGGGCGTCTTATGGCGCCTGATTATTCCTGTTCGCTTACGCTGTCTTCCTGGTTTTGGGCTGGTTCGGCAATAACGTGCCGTATCTGCTTGACGTCGGCGTTCTTGACGGTGAAGCGCCAGTTGTCAAATTCAAAGACTTCGCCGTTTTGGGGCACGCGTCCTGCCTGGAGGCAAAGGTAGCCGCCAATGGTATCCACATCTTCAGCTTCCAGGTGGATTCCCAGGTCGTGGAGGTCTTCCAGCCATGCGCGCCCTGAAAGCTGGTAGCGGCCGCCGCCAAGGTCAATGATGTCTTCTTCCTTGGGTGCGTCGTGCTCGTCTTCGATATCCCCGACGATAACTTCAATGACGTCTTCAATAGTCACGAGCCCGGACGTGCCGCCGTATTCATCAACAACAATGGCAATGTGGTTTTTGCGCGCCCTGAATTCCTGGAGAAGCTTGCTTACGGCTTTGGTCTCCGGCACGAAAAAGGGCTGACGCATGATTTCGTCAACGGGTGATTCGTTTTTATTAGGGGTCAGCAGCGCGCTGAATAGATCTTTCGCGTACGCGATGCCAACAATATTGTCGCGGGTGCCGTTATAAATGGGCAGGCGGGAGTGGCCGTTTTTTGCTATATTTCTGGCCGTGTCCAAAACGCTTGTCCCTGACGGCAGGCAGTCGAAATCTGTGCGCGGCGTCATAATATCCTGAACCTGCAGCTCATCCAGCTGAAGGATGTTCAGGATCATGGAGCCTTCTTCCTCTTCCAGTTCGCCCTCATCCTGGGCTTCGATGACGGCGTGTTCAAGATCTTCGCCGTCATAATGATGCCTGAAAAGGCGGCACAGCCGAGACCAGACTGTCTCGTCCGAACTTCGATCCACCGGTGTCTCCTTGGTTAAGGGTTGCTGGGGGCATAAGCATACAGGAACCGCCTCCCTCTGGCAATGAGCATGTGGGAAAGCGGTTTTTCAGGAGCCTTATTTGCTCATGGCGTTGATGAAATCCGCGTTGGATTTGGTGCCGCGCATCTTGTCCAGGAGGAATTCCATGCTGTCAATGGAGGACATGGGCGCCAGGATCTTGCGGAGTATCCATACGCGGTTCAAAACATCCTCAGGCAGGAGCAGATCTTCCTTGCGGGTTCCCGTGCGGTTGATATCAATGGCGGGGAATACGCGCTTTTCGGCCAGATGTCGGTCAAGGTAAATTTCCATATTGCCGGTGCCCTTGAATTCTTCAAAAATGACTTCGTCCATGCGGGAGCCGGTATCTATCAGGGCTGTGGCGATAATGGTCAGTGAGCCGCCGCCTTCAATATTGCGCGCCGCGCCGAAAAAGCGTTTTGGACGCTGGAGGGCGTTGGCGTCCAGTCCGCCGGAAAGAACACGTCCGGAAGAAGGCGTTACGGCATTGTAGGCCCGTCCCAGGCGGGTAATGGAGTCAAGCAGGATCACAACGTCACGTTTGCGTTCGACAAGGCGCTTGGCTTTTTCCAGCACCATTTCGCAGACCTGCACATGCCGCTGCGGTGGTTCGTCAAACGTGGAGCTGACGACTTCTGCCCGCTTGACCGTGCGTTCCATGTCCGTCACTTCTTCCGGCCGCTCATCAATGAGCAGGACAATGAGGTAGACATCGGGGTGGTTGGCGTTGATGGAATTGGCGATATTCTGGAGAAGAATGGTTTTGCCTGTGCGCGGCGGAGCCACAATGAGCGCACGCTGCCCGCGGCCTATGGGCGCCATGAGGTCGATGACCCTGCAGGAGAGATTTTTTTCGCCGTTTTCCATGGTGAAACGGCGGTTGGGATAGACGGGGATCAGGTTGTCAAAAAGGACGAGGTGCTTGGCGTTTTCCGGCGGTTCGTAGCCTATTTCCTTGACTTTCAGCAGGGCAAAATAGCGTTCGCCTTCTTTGGGCGGGCGGATCTGCCCTGAAACAACATCGCCCTTGCGCAGGTAAAAACGTCGTATTTGGGAAGGGGAGACGTAAATATCGTCGGGACCAGGCATGTAGCTGGAAAGCGGGGAACGCAAAAAACCATAGCCATCAGGAAGGATTTCAAGCACGCCGTCGCCAAAAATC
>JAGADT010000045.1 GCA_017613475.1 Desulfovibrionaceae bacterium
GGAGCTTGGCCGTGCCGTGCTCGTCAAGAATATCCACAGGAGCGAAAGTCCAACCATTGACCTTGAGAGTTTCGCGGTGCAAGGGCGTGGTGTAGCGGTCGCCTTCATAGTAGGCGTTGGTTTCCACGATTGACGCCTTGGGCAGGTCGCGCGCGATCAGTTGCTGAACCCACGGGCGCGGGATGATGTTGGGGCCGTTTTTATCGCCCGTGTGAAGCTTGATGGCCACCTGGCCCTTGAGCGCGCCGCCGACCTTGGCGAAAATCTTGCGCAGTCCTTCCGCCGAAAGGTCGCGGGTGAACCAGACGTCGGATTCGTCACCCCGGCGTTGCGCATAAGGAACGTAGATCTCGCCGCCGGTTCCGGCCTTGGGTTCGCCGTTCATTGGGTTCACTCCTCCTGTAGCCTGTCCGGGAAGCACGCCCATGGAAGCCGCCCCCACCGTTGCGGCAACGCCTTTGACAAAAGAACGACGGGAAATGCTCATGGCTCCTCCTGCTGCTAAAGGATGCAAGTTGAATTCGTACATTCGCGTCAACAGTTCCGGCCAAGCTTTCGGCTTTCCTCCAATGCTTCCGGTTTGTCGTTAATATCGCCAGGCTGGGTCACGCCCGTGCCCCGCACAACCCCCGCAAGCCTGCTTTTGGGGAAACAGGCCACCCAGCCTTCCAGCTCCTTGACCGCGCCGTCCATTGCCGCCGGATTGTCTTCAGCGGCCGCCGCCAAAAGATACACGTCACGGAAGGCGTAGTCCGCAGGAAAAAGCGGATTCGCACGATCCAGCATGGTCTTAAGCTGACCTGAAACGGCGTAGTAATAGATGGGCGTGGCGAAGCAAAGCACATCCGCGTGAAGCATCTTCTGAACAATGCCTGCCGCATCGTCATGCTGCACGCAGGCCTGTGTTTTCTGACAGGCCAGGCAGCCCTTGCAGAAATGGATGGCCTTGTCTCGCAGGCTAATTGTTTCAACCTGGTGGCCAGCAGCCCGCGCGCCTTCGGCAAAAGCTTCAGCCATCGCGTCAGAATTGCTGTTTTTACGGAGGCTGCTGGAAATGACGAGGACATTTTTCGACATGGCGTTTTCTCCCTGCGGCAGTTACGGCCTGCTGAACATTACAGTTACGCGCCCTTCGCCGCATGCGCCTTCCAGGCCGGCGGCATCGTCCACTCGCCCTATGCGCGTGTATGTGTAGGCCGTGGCAAAACTTTTGTAAAAAATGACAACGCAATTGTCACCGAAGAGCATGATGTCCCCGGCCCGGACATGACCTACGGCCTCCGGCCGTGACGGCAGGGGCGTTTCCATGTTGTGGTATTTTTCGTTGCCGTGAAGGTCTTCCATTTTGAGCGTGAGCGGCAGCAGGTTCGCGAAAGCTTTGGCCGCGGGGCTGTCCTCCAGAATCGCGGCGAAAGTTGTTCCATTGACGGCAATAATCATGTCAGCGTCCTCCACTTTCGTGGCGCAGACGCACTGGGCTGCTGTCAGTACGAGCAACACGGCCGGCATCGCTGCCTTTGTGAAAAACCTTGGCATACGGTCTCCCATCCGACGGCATCACAGCGACTTTTGGAAAAAGTCCGCCAGCTTGTCAAATGGGATCAGGGAAACACGGTCGTAGAGATCAACATGCCCGGCGTGCGCCACAACATACAGTTCCTTGGGTTCGGCTGCGCGCCTGTAGGCATCCTCGCTGAATTCACGGGAATGGGCGGCATCGCCAGTAATAAAAAGCATGGGCCTGGGAGAGATGGTTTCGATATCGTTGAACGGATAGAAATTCATGAACTTCACGTTGCTCGTCAGCGTGGGATGCGTCGTAACCAGGGGGGATTGTCCCTCCGGGGTGAATTCCCCTCGCGGCGTGCGGTAAAAGTCGTAAAACTCGCGTTCAATGGGCGTTGAACTTTCCGTCAGCTCGTGGACCGTGCCGCTTGTGTATTTTGCAGGACCTCCGTTGAATTCAACGTAACGCTGTTCAGCCGCTTCGCGCAGGATTGCCTTGCGCTGTTCCAGAGTAAGGGATCGGCGAAGCGCATGCCTGTTGGCCGCGCCCATGTCATACATGCTTACCGTGGCTATGGCCTTGAGCCGAGGGTCAATCTTGGCGGCGCTTATGGCGAAGCTGCCGCTGCCGCAGATGCCGAGCACGCCCATGCGCTCCCTGTCCACAAAGGGTCGCGTGCCAAGGTAGTCTGCCGCCGCGCTGAAATCCTCGGCATACATGTCAGGCAAAACGGCATTGCGGGGACGTCCCTCGCTGCCGCCCCAAAAGGATAGGTCCAGCGACAGGGTAACGAATCCTTTCTCGGCCAGTTTGGCGGCGTAGAGGTTGGCGCTTTGCTCTTTCACGGCTCCCATGGGATGACCCACAATGACGGCAGGGTATTTCCGGCTCTTGTCAAAGCCTTGAGGCAGATAAAGATTGCCTGCCACCTTCATGGCATACTGGTTCGGGAATTCCACAGATTGCATGGAGACAGACGAACTCTTGTAAAAATTCTGGGCGTCGTGAGGCGCAGCCATGACGGCGGCAGGGAATCCTATGCACAATGCGGCCAGCAAGGTGATGAAATGGAGTTTCATGGCACATCCTTTTTTAGGGGTTCTTTTATCCAGCGCGGATCAAGCCTCGCGGACTCAAGATACCGACTTCAGCATTTTATGACAAATACTTATATTTCATGGATTGACATGCTTTTTAGGCATGATAAGGTGTAGCCTACCAAATAAGGAGTATTGCCTATGGATTTGCGCACTCTCCGGTATTTCCTCGCCGTCGCGCGGGAGGGCACCATCTCCGCTGCCGCCGCTTCATTATTTGTCACCCAGCCCACGCTTTCACGCCAGATGATGGAACTGGAAGAAGAGCTGGGGGCATCACTTTTCACTCGCGGGAAGCGGCGTATCGCATTGACGGAAGAGGGGCTCTTTCTTCAGCAACGCGCCGAGGAAATGGTGAATCTGGCGGAAAGGACGCTGGCTGAATTCCATGCCCCTGTGGGCAGCATCAACGGCGAGGTTGTCATCGGCGGCGGCGAAACGGATGCCATGCGTCTGGTGGCCCGCGCGGCGAGGCGTGTGCTGGAGGCCAGTCCTCAAGTAACCTTCCGCCTTTTCAGCGGCAATGCCCAGGACGTGACGGAACGCCTGGAACGTGGATTGCTGGATTTCGGGCTGTTTGTGGAGCCGGTCAATCTGGCAGGCTATGATTTCCTCAAGCTGCCGGTTACGGACACCTGGGGGCTTTTGACGCGCAGGGATGGGCCGCTGGCGGGCAAGGTGACCGTGCGCTCCGCTGACCTCGTGGGCCTGCCCCTGCTCATTTCCGATCAGGAAATGGTCGCCAGTGAGATTTCCGGCTGGGCTGGACAAGAAGGGGGGCAGTTGCGCTATGTGGGCAGGTACCACCTTTTGTACAACGCCGCCCTTATGGTGGAAGAGGGAATGGGGCATGCCCTGTGCTTGGATAAAATAGCTCGTACAGGTTCCGACAGCCCCTTGTGCTTTCTCCC
>JAGADT010000046.1 GCA_017613475.1 Desulfovibrionaceae bacterium
ACCCGCAATGTCCGCGGCAGCATGTTCTGCGACATTGCCGTTGTCACCGACCCGCGCACCAACCGGCTCATCGTTGTTTCCGCCATCGACAATATCTGCCGCGGCGCTTCCGGCCAGGCAGTGGCCAACGCCAACCTGATGTTCGGGCTGCCGGTGACGGAAGGCCTCTCCGCCGCGCCCATGCTGCCCTAGGGCGTGCGGCATTGCCGCCTTTATTATTCTCCCTTATCAGCGGCCTTTGGAAAAACGCCTCTGATACGCTTGAATAAAAGGCGATGCCCCAAGGGACGCGGCACCGCCGAGGGACAATGTCCCCTTTTTATGATCCTCCCCTGGCCCAGGGCCCTGGGAAACCCTTGCCCTTGCCATTGAATAAAAGGGACTGTGTCCCCCCCCTATGCCTGAACTGCCGGAAGTTGAAACCATTGCCAGGACGCTCACCCCGCTCATCACCAATCAGGTGGTCAGCGGGGTGTCCCTGCTGAATGAACGCACGCTGGAAGGTCCCCTGCCTCTGGATCTGCTCACAGGCCGGCGCATCCTGGGCGCGCGCCGGCGGGGCAAGCTCCTCCTGATTGACCTTGAGGAACAAGACGGCGCAGAAGTCAGGGGGCTTGCCATCCACCTGCGGATGACGGGCCGGCTCTTTGTATTTCCCGCGGGCACGCCGCCGGGGCCGCACACCCGCGCCATCCTGGATTTCATGGAAGGCGGCCGGCTTTTCTTTGACGACGCGCGCAAGTTCGGCAGGCTCCGCGTGCTCAGCCCCGAAAGCGATAAGAACTGGGCGTTCTGGAACGCCCTGGGTCCCGAGCCGCTTTTAATCAGCGGCAAGGGCTTTGCCCGGCTCTTCACAGGGCGCAAGGCAGCCATCAAGTCCCTTCTGCTCGATCAGTCGGTCATTGCCGGCATCGGCAACATTTACGCCGATGAAAGCCTCTTCAGGGCCGGCATCGCCCCCTTTGCCCCGGCAGACCAACTCTCTGAAAAAAGGCTCCTCCGCCTCCACAAGTGCCTGAAGGAAGTCCTCCTGGCGTCCATCGAGGCCTGCGGATCATCCATCCGCGACTACCGCACGGCCCGCGGCGACGCCGGCGCCTTCCAGAATTCATTTCAAGTTTACGGCCGCGGGGGCCAGCCCTGCCTTGCCTGCGGAACAACGCTCCAGTCCCGCCGCGTTGCCGGGCGGACAACAGTGTGGTGCCCGCGCTGCCAGGGGCGGTAGTGCCGCTTTCATTCAATTGCGTGAGCAGAGTCTTTCTCTGGACCACAGGCCAGGGGAGAATAATAAAGAGGGGGCATTGTCCCCCGGCAATGCCGCTCTTGACCGCCAAAGGGCTTTACACTAGGGTAGAAATTTCATGTGGCTCTTCGCATCTTTGCGGCGGGCTTTCATATTCCACACAGCCGAACAAGAGGTCAAAACATGGCTCACGAGAATGAAAAAATCTGGTTTGACGGCAAGCTCCTTCCCGCAAAGGACGCGCAGGTCAGCGTGCTGACCCACGCCCTGCATTACGGAACCGCTGTTTTTGAAGGCATCCGCGCCTATCAGTGCCCCGACGGCAGCTCCGCCGTTTTCCGCCTGAACGACCACGTCAAGCGCCTGCTCAATTCCGCCAAGATCCTCGGGTTCTCCATCCCCCATTCGCACGAAGAGCTCTGCAAGGCCATTGTTGACACCCTCAAGGCCAACAAGCTTGCGGAAGGCTACATCCGCCCGCTTTCGTTTGTGGGCGCCGGCAACCTGGGCGTATGGCCGGGCAAGAACCCCATCAACACCATCATCGCCGTGTGGTCCTGGGGCGCCTACCTTGGGCCTGAAGCCCTGGAGCGCGGCATCCGCGTCCGCACCAGCTCCTTCACGCGCAGCAATGTCAACGGCATGATGAGCAAGGCCAAGGCCGCCGGCAACTACGTGAACTCCGTGCTGGCCAAGAATGAAGCCGTCCAGGACGGCTACGACGAAGCCATTATGCTTGATACCAACGGCTTTGTTTCCGAAGCCACCGGCGAAAACTTCTTCATCGTCCGCAACGGGCTGATCAAGACCACGCCCCTGACCTCCGTGCTTGACGGCATCACGAGGGACAGCATCCTGAAGATCGCCGCGGACATGGGCTACACCGTTGTGGAGCAGCTCTTCACCCGCGACGAAGTCTACATTGCCGACGAAGCCTTCTTCAGCGGCACGGCCGCCGAAGTCACGCCCATCAGGGAAGTTGACAACCGCACCATCGGCGAAGGCAAGGCCGGCCCCGTGGCCAAGGCCCTCCAGGCGGCGTTCTTCAAGGCTGCCAAGGGCCAGGATCCCCGCTACGCCAAGTGGCTCACCCACTACAGCTTCTAAATGCGCGCACAAGCTCAGGGAACGCGCCAAAGCGCTTTCCCTGAGCCCGCCCGCACACGCCAACAAAGCAGCCCAGGTGCCTTGATGAACCACGCGTCGCTGGCCTCCAAATACCGCCCGCAAACGTTTGCCGAAGTGACCGGACAGGAAACTGTCAAGGCTATCCTTTCGCGCGCGGCGGCGGAAAACCGCGTTGCCCCGACCTACCTGCTCAGCGGGACGCGGGGCGTCGGCAAAACCACCATCGCGCGCATTTTCGCCAAGGCCCTCAACTGCGAGCACGCCCCGGCCGCCGAACCCTGCAACCAGTGCCGGGCCTGCCGCAGCATTACGCAGGGCAATTTTGTGGATGTCGTGGAAATTGACGGCGCCTCCAACCGCGGCATCGACGACGCCCGCAGGCTGCGCGAATCCATAGGCTACGCCCCCATGGAGGGCCGCTACAAGGTCTTCATCATTGATGAAGCCCACATGCTGACCAAGGAATCCTTCAACGCGCTGCTCAAAACGCTGGAGGAGCCGCCGCCGCAGGTTACCTTCATCATGGCCACCACCGAGCCGCAGAAATTTCCGGTGACCATTATCAGCCGCTGCCAGCACTTTGTATTCAGCGCCCTGCCGGAAAGCGAACTCATAAGGCACCTCCAAAACATCCTGCAGAAGGAAAACGTCAGCTACGAAGAAAGCGCCGTGCGCCTGATCGCGCGCCGCGCCGCGGGAAGCGTGCGCGACGGCATGTCGCTGCTGGGGCAAACCCTCGCCCTGGGCGGCGAAACGCTTACCGAAGCTTCGGCCCGTGAAGTGCTGGGGCTTGTGGGGCAGGAGCTTTACGGACAAATCCTCTCCGCCATTCAGGCGCAGGACTGCGTGCGCGTGGCCACGTTGACGCGGGAACTGCTGCGCACCGGCGCCGACCTTGGCTTTTTCCTCCGCGAGCTCGCCCTGATGTGGCGCAACCTTTTCCTGCTCCGGCAAGCCGGAAACGCGGCGCTGCCGCTGATTGACCTCTCGGATGACGAAAAGAAGCCCCTCTCCGAGCTTGCGCAGAAATTTGAATTGCCCGCCATCCACGCAGCCTGGCAGAGGACGCTGGAAGGGCAGCGCCAGGTATTGACCTG